>DAOWLG010000021.1 GCA_030643485.1 Candidatus Nealsoniibacteriota bacterium
AATTGGCAGAGAACTGTTCTTTGCCGCTTAGAAATTTTTTCCAATGAGGTAAATCTTTGATGGATAAAATATAGTCGTATTTTTCTCTAAATTTTTTCAAATCTGATTTTAAAACGCAGCCAGTGAGGACAATTTTTAATTTTTTATTTTTCTTTTTTAATTTAATAAAGTTTTTTACCTGGCCATAAACCCTGTCAACCGCTGTTTGCCGAACAGAACACATATTAACCACAATCAAATCCGCGTCTTCCTTTTTTGAAGCAGGGGAATATCCGATTTTTTCTAACACCGCGGCAATCCGCTCGCTGTCGCTTTTATTCATTTGGCAGCCAAAAGTGATTATGTAGTATTTCATAGATTTAATTTTATATTAAAATTTTAATAAATCAACAAAAAAGGGGCTTAATAATTGAGCCCTTTTTTTTGTTGTTAGTTTTAACTAGAAGTTATTTTTTGCAGCAACATCCACTATTTCCACCAACACGAGGGCCACGGCAATCAACTGTATAACCTATATTTATTTCATCATTTTTACATTTTTCAACTTGGTATTTCGGATGGAGTCCTGTCGCCCAATTTCTGCATATTCCTGTATTATAACCAAGAGATTTACATTTTTGTTCACAGATCAGTTCTTCTTTACTTTTACATACCCCTTTGTAATCTATTTCTACTCCAGCCACTTCAGCAAAGCAGGTATTAGAATAAGTTTTCCCGTTTTTTCCACAAACTGGATCCCATAACATAATACAGACTTCTGGTTTTTCTTTTGTAATGCATTTCCCATTTTTTTCAGTACAGATAAGATCTGCGGGTGGTTCTACAGTAGGACAGGAAAAATCGTGGCGAGGATTTATTTTAACGCAAGCATCTCCACACCAATCACAATGTGGCTCTTTTAAAACTTGTATTTTTGGAATCTCTATTTCTCCGGGGAGAATACACCTAAAAGAGACTATACAACCCTTTTCATCTTTTCTAGGAATAATTCTTCCATCTTTACAAAAGTCTGGGGCCCACGTTGATATTTGCGGACAACTTATTTTTTTTTCTCTTTCTTTAATTTTTTTCAAAATTTTTTCTCTTGACTGTAGTATTTTTTCTATAATTTCTGGTTTTTCTTTCAATTCTGATTTAAGATTTTCCAAAATTTCAAGATGCTTTTCTTTTTCTCCGGAAATTCTATCAATATACTCCCCAAACTTTTTTTGGTCCTTGGGAGACATTTTTTCCAAATCACCCTTGAGCCGTTTTAGCGAATTTTCCCGGGTTTTTCTAATTGCTTCTTTTGCCTGTTCGGGTATTTTTTCTTCCAATTCTTTGAGAATTTCCAAATTTTTAAAATCTTTATATTTACTTCCCTTCATCTCTTCCATATTTTTTTCTAATCTTTCTTGAATTTTATCTTCCAAGCGGTTCATTACTTGGCCAAATTTTTCAATCTGTTTTTGTCTGGCTTCTTTAATTTTTTCAAACGCCTGAACCGGAACTTGTGTTTCTAATTTTTGGAGAAGGTTTTGGTGCAGCAATTGATGTTTTGTAAATTTGTCTAAGAATGCGCCAATTTTTGGATTTTCTGACACCTTTTCTTTAATTTTTTCCGTTACCTCCTCAACTTTCTCTAGCTCTTTTTTATAATTCTCCGCGGCTTTTTTTATCAGTTCCGGATTTTTTGTTTTTTTAATTATCTTTTTCATTTCTATCAATTTCTCATCGGCAAACCTTTGTTTTAATTCTGCTTTTTTAATAGGATTGAATGTAATAAAGGATTGAATTTCCCGTCCTATTTCTTTGAAAAAATAAAAAGGGCTGTCCGATAGAATTCGCGGTTCTTTTATTCCCAAATCCTGTGCTGAAGTATCTTCATCAAGCGTAACATCCATTACTGCGGCAGCCGTTATATCTGTTTCTGACAATATTGCGTCTTGCGCGGAAACAGATAACATAAGCCCCACCCCCAAAAAGCAGACAATTAGGGCTATAATAGAGAGTTTTGTTGAGTAAAACATATTATGAAAGCGAAAAGCTAAAAGTGAAAAGCGCAAAATAACAGTGTAAAATTCAAAATAAATAATTAATTAAATATTTTAAATTTTTAGTTGTTATTTTACATTTTTCGCTTTACGCTTTACGTTTTTTTTTAGTGGATTTCTTCCTTTTTTTCTTTCAAAAAGTATCGCCATTGCTCTAAAAATTCCACAAAAGTTAAAAATGGCATATCAATTAGAGCGGATATAATCAGCGCGATATTTAATTTTGCCCATTTTTCCGAGAACCATCTTCCCATACGGACTATTGGCAGAGAAAAAAGGTCAAACAATGAACGGATAAAGGTTTCCTTTTCTTCTTCCACAGTTAATTCTTTACTTCTTTCCCTGATTTTTGCTCCTAAGAAGCTAATAACAGAAACAAAGAATATAAATATAGCCATAGAGAGAATTCCGAAATTTAATCCTTGCAGTACTTTAATTATTATACCAAAAGAAACTAAGAAAGCCAATGCGTAAATAGAAAAGATTATTGTTCCTAAAATTTTTCCTCTTTTTTTTGGTTTTCTTATTTCGTAAATATCTTTTCTTTCTTTTTGGTAGCAGATTTTTGAAATTTCCATTATCACCCGTTCAAGGTTTTCTTTTTTTGGCGGTCTGATTGTAATTACCAAAAGAAACATTAAAAATACCGGAAATAAGATATTAATTCCCAAACTTAAAGAATTAAATTCATTCATAATGTATTTATCAATAGGAATTTCTATTGCCAAAGCCAAAGTAATTTTGGTAATGAAAATAGAAATAGTGCTATAAATTGCGGCTCGCCTTAACCTTGCTTTAAGTTTTATTATCCGTTGGCTATATGATTCTTTAATTTGTCCTTCTAAAATTTCCGGGTTTTCTAAATTTTCTTGCGCTTCCAAAGGATTTTTCGCTATAATATCTCCCAAAATTAGATAAGGCGTGTTGTGTATTTTGCAGATATTAAAAAATTTTTCAGACAATGGGTGGTTCAGCTCTTTTTCAATACTTTCTTTTACAACGTAAATATTTTCGGCAATTTTTAAGAATAGGGGAGTGGCTAAAGAGATATTATGCCATTCAGGATACCGTTTAGATAAAATACAATAAGCGATAGTGGATTCGTCAAGGTTGAAAAGAGCGCGTTGGACCGCAATATAAATTTGAATGTTTTTTTTGTCTTCTGTTGCAACTTCTTCGCTCACTTTAATTCGCTCTTTCATTAAATTCGCCATATAATCAATCAATGCTTCTTCTTTTAGAGGAGGCGAGAGTGTTTTTTCCAATTCATAACTGGCAATATCTAAGAGCCAGTCCTGAAGTTGAACAACGGGTTTGCCTGTTTCGGAGATTATTTCCTTTTCAGGCGTTTTTTCTAATATAAAAAGATATTTGTTTAGAATTTTCTGAACCTTAGCAATTTTTAATTCTGGGATAGAGTCGTTTGGGAAATATCCCCCTCTAATAAGTTCGTAGACCAGTGATTCCGCCATATTTCCATTTTCTTTTCGAAAAATAATCCTTCTTTTTAGAATTCTCTCAATCGCTCTTTTTCTTAAAAGATGTTCTTCTTTCCAATCAACCACTCCTTTTATTTTTTCATAAAAAGCCGCGACCCGAGACGCGATTTCGTCAACATGAATAGTAGAAACACCCTCCTCTGGCACAAGGGACTGGTACCATAATTGATATTTCTGTATTAGTTGTTGAGTTTGCGGTGATATTGTATTCATTTCTTTTTTTGAGACCCTTTGGTCGTCTTACTCTCTCTGGGCGATGCTACGCATCGTTTTTTCAATAAATTTGTTTAATTTCATTTCTCCGATGTCGCCCTTGCCTCGCTGACGCACCCGGACAGATCTTGCTTTTTTTTCTTTGTCGCCCACGACCAAGACATATGGAATTTTCTGGATTTCCGCTTCCCGAATTTTTTTGCCAACTGTCTCATTTTCATTTTTTAATTCTATGCGAAAACTGTTTTCGCAGAGTTGGCGGTTTATTTGTTGGGCGTATTTTTCGTGGCGGCTTCCGATTGGAATAACCCAAACCTGGACAGGCGAGAGCCAAAGAGGCAGGGCGCCGGCATAGTGTTCAAGTAGGATACCGATAAATCTTTCTATACTTCCCAAAAGCGCTCTATGAATCATAATTGGCTGTTGTTTTTTCCCTTTTTCATCAATATAAGCCATCTTAAATTTTTCCGGTAAATTAAAATCAACCTGAATAGTGGTGCATTGCCAATCCCGTGTTAAAGAATCCTTTATTTTAATATCAATTTTTGGCCCGTAAAATACGCCTTCGCCAGGGTCAATTTGATATTTTAATCCCAGTTTATCCAAAGCGAATTTCAAAGAATTAGTTGCTTTTTGCCAATTTTTTAAGGCGCCTACATATTTTTCTGGACGAGTAGATAAATAAATATCATAATCTTTGAAACCGAAAGTTTTGAGGATTTTGATAGTATATTTTAGAAGTTTTAAGAGTTCTTCGCTTAATTGTTCTTTAACGCAAAAAATATGAGCATCATCTTGGGTAAAACCGCGAACTCTGGTTAAGCCGTGCAAGACCCCTGATTTTTCGTAGCGATAAACAGTTCCAAATTCAGCGTATTTTATAGGCAAGTCCCGATAACTTCTGATTTTATTTTGATACGCTTTAATATGAAAAGGGCAGTTCATTGGCTTTAGTAAATAATGTTCTTCATCTATCTGAATAGGCGAGTATAGATTTTCTTTGTAAAAATCCCAATGGCCTGAGGTCTTCCATAAATTTAGATTGCCAATATGAGGAGTCCAGAGCCAGCCATATCCCTGTTCAGTTAATTCTTGATATAAATAATCCTCTATTGTTTTTCGTAAAATTGCTCCTTTTGGCAGCCAAATTGGCAAACCAGCGCCAACTTCTTCGTCAAGGATAAACAGTTCTAATTTTTTGCCTAAGATACGGTGGTCTCTCTTTTTTGCTTCTTTTTGCTGTTCCAGATATTCATCTAACTCTTTTTTTGTCTGAAAAGCAATCCCGTAAATTCGGGTGAGCATTGGATTTTTTTCATCGCCTCGCCAATAAGCGCCGGCGATTTTTGTTAATTTGAACGCGTTAGGGTTTATTTCTTTGCTATTTTTAATATGTGGTCCCTTGCATAGGTCAGTAAAATTTCCGCATTGGTATATTGAGATGTGCCGAGGCCCGTCCTCGGGTCTGCAGACCCGAGGACGGGCCTCGGATAGCTTAGCCAGTTCTTTGATTAGTTCTAATTTATACGGCTGTCCCTTAAAGGTTTTTTTTGCTTGCTGCGATGAAATAATTTTTTTCTCAAACTTCAAATTCTGTTTTATCATTTTTTTCATTTTTTTCTCAATTTTGGGCAAATCAGTAGGGGATATGGAAAATCCGCCTTCGCGTGAAGCTACGGCGGACAAGTCAAAGTCATAGTAAAAACCGTTTTCTATAGAAGGTCCAATGCCAAATTTAGTTCCGGGATATAATTCCTGAACCGCTGTTGCCAATATGTGAGCCAATGAATGCCGAATAGTATTAATTTTCATTTTTCAATTTTTTTTTCAATTACCATTAAAACTTTTTCTAAAGTAATTTCGTCGGATGGCAGTACGTTTTCTTTTGTGTTTTCGTGTTTATGATGAGGAAATGTTTTAATATTGAGATAGTGAGGAGCATTGTCCCATCGGCAGATTAACTTTCCGCTTTTGGTTTGCCAATGATAAGAATATTTGCTTTCAGAGCTTGTGGCTAATTCACGAACGAACAAAATTGATTTATTTGTTAAAATGGCCTTAATATAAAAAACCTGAATATCTTCTTCATCAACAAAATTTAAGATATTCAGGTCAGAAACAATTTTGGACTTTTGGAGTATGTTCAGAAGATAATACATTAAAACGATTGTTGTAATTTTTCATATCGTTTAAGCCATTTTTGATGCGCAAGATAAAGGCCTTTCCAAACTAAATAATCATCCCACATTTCAAAATTTTCTCTTTTTTGGGATTTTACTTTTTGTTCAAATTGCTCAAAAGAAATTTTATATTTTTCCATAAATGGTTGAAATTGCCGTTCGTATTCTTTCAGTTTTCCAAAAATCAAAGTTTTGAAAATTTCCTTTATATATTTTGAAGGAGTAGGGGTGATTTCTTTAACCCATTTAGGGATTGTAATTGTAGAATTATTGTTAGCCATATTTATTAAGTATAGACCTTGGTAAAAATTATGTCAAATTTTTATTGGTTTGTTTTTTTAATTTTACTCTAAATTCAAAAAATAAGCAATGAAAAATTTAAAAAAAATCCCCAATTTGACAAATTTAATATTTATCAAACTGGGGTAATATGTTTTGTTTTTAGGTTTCTTTTTCCCCTCCTTCTCCTTCTGGTTCTCCTTCTCCTTTTGTTGTAGTTGTATCCTCTTTATTCGGGTCCTTTTCTCTCGTTGCTTCATTGTCTTTTGAAGAAAGATCTGTTATATGGTCTTTCAGCTCTTTCAGCTCATTCATGCCAATGTCTTCCGGTAAAAGATCTACTAGCCAGCGGAACAGGTCATCTATGTTTGCAGGTTCATCAAGCGATTCCTTTTTGTCTTTGGAAAAAGACCGCATCAGCGTTGCTGCTAAGCCGTCAAGAGAATTTGCGCCACCGCCGGTAACTAAAATGTCTGGTATAAGTTTTGTGTCATGTTCGGCTAATACGGTAAGGGCGTTCACGATTGCTGTTTCTGTTTTTCCTATAGCTTTTACTTGCTCCCGGAATGCTTCTGCTTTAGCCATACCAACAGCCTTTACTTCGGCAGCTTGCGCGGCTCCGGTTTCTTTAATGTAAGTCGCTTCTCCGTCCGCTTCCTGTTTACGAGCTTCTGCTTCATTGGTCTTTATGTCAATTTCCACTTCTGATTTTGCCAAGTCTTTTTGCATGTCAGCAGTTCCTTTTGTTTGTTCCATTGCGATTCTTTGTTCTTCAGATTCTTGCTGTTTCTTAAATGTAGCAATTTCCTGGTTGGCAATTTCACGCTGGGTTAACACTGCTACTAGTTGCGTCGGAAGAATCACATCCTGGATATAAACTCCGGGTGTTTCCACTCTATAGGCTTTTAAGTGTTTTGCTATGTGTTCGAGCGCTTCCTCCTGTACTAGCTGACGGGTTTCAATAAATTTTATAGCCGGCATTCCCTGTATTTTGTCGCGAATATGATTTCCAACCGCAGATTGAAGAACTTCGTCAACAAGATTTTTCATTGTGCCGACAGCGGAAATAACTCTCGGAGCTTCGGTATCGGGGACATGTATCTGAACCTGCAAATCAATATGGAATTCAAACCCTTCTCTGCTTTTTGCGTCAATAGGTTTTAACCTGGCATCTAATTTGTGCGCTTCTGAAATAAATTCGGCCCAATTCAAAGTCAAAATTATAGTTGGAACTATTTCCGCACTATAACAGCGAGGATTAATCGGGTATTTTCCCGTTCTTAACGCTTCATTCCAAATTCCCCGATGTCCTGGCTTTACCAATGAACCAAACTTAAATTCTTCGCCAGATGTATCAGTTGTCTCAAGTCCCACATACGCTTTGATTACAGCGACTTCTCCTTGTTCTACTACGAGCATAGGTACTATTTCCACAGAGACCAAAAACGGATTCAAGGTAAAAGCGCCGTAAAGCAATGGGTCGTGCTGAAGCCCAATTTTGCCGCCTTCGTCCAAAAATTTTTGGAAGTCCTGAAAATTGTTGTGAAGGTTGTTTTTGCTTCCAAGTACAGTTTCCACTATTTTTGCTTCTGATTCGTTGTCCTTTTCCATCTTTTCCAAATCCTCAAATCCTCCCAGCCGATTAGCAATATCGCCTGATGGCAATGGATCGCCTTCAAGGGTAGTGACAATACCGACCATATCTTTTTCTTTCTCGCCATGTTCAGCTTTTTTAGGAGCAATTATGACAACCTCTAATTGCTTTTTTTCAAGTCCAAAGGTTTTGAGTCCAAAACTTTCGCCATTCAGTATATCTCCTTCCGCTAAGTCAGACGAAATAGCCACTCCATAGATCTTTCTTTTGGTAATTACCAGAAAAGCTACTGGATGTATTGGAATCAATGTTCCTGGCGGTAATACTGGCCGTTGGACACCTTTCTGTCCTTCGTTTTCCATAAACGCCCTGAGGTTAGAGAAATTACCGAATTTTTGTTTGTAGACCGCGGATTTTGCGCCGATAGGTAATGGTTTGCCGACTTGAGCAATTACTATCCCGATTTCACCAGCAGGTATTTGCACCCATGGATGTTTTTGTACACCGTACAATAGCCAAAGTTTGAATCGAATTCCCGGCATCAATAACTCTGCTTGGTATCCTGCTTCTCCGTCAAAAGCTATCGGATTGTCGCCCGGCAATTTTTTGCCAAGACGCTTAAACACTAACCCGATTTGATTCACACCTATCATACGAATAGACGGAACCACCACAATTACCACTCCTATTAAAAAAATCCATAGAAGCGGCGACAACATTACATTGCCATTATCTCCATTTGAAATCGGAGAGGCTGGCAATTCGAAAGCGCTGCTCACTGATATTCCCAAAATAAAGAATATCGTAATCGCTGTTATCACTATCCCAAATCTATTATTTCTTTTCATTTTTTTCTTTTTCACCTCCTAAGTTTTTTATTTTAGTGCTTCGTGGCTTCATTAGAATCCAGGTTTATGAATCCTTTAGCCAAAACAATGTTTAAACAATTAAGCGCTGTTTTGGCTAAAGAATTGTTTATAAAAGGTCAAAATTTGCCGGTCATATTATCATAT
>DAOWLG010000022.1 GCA_030643485.1 Candidatus Nealsoniibacteriota bacterium
ATACAGAAAAACAAAAAAACGCTGATGCGTTTTTAGAAAAATTAATTATGTGAGTGTTCGAATTGAGCCTGTTCGGTGGGCCCACAAGCACATTATTAGTATAGTTCAACCAAGAACCATTGTCAATAGACGCTATGTGAAAAACTAGAAGTAAATCGGAAGTCCAACTTCCGATTTACTTCCGATTTAATTCAACCAAAACAAAAACAGGGGGTTTTACCCCTGCTTTATTCCCCGGGCTCCGCGGAGCGGACGACGTTCGAACCTATTTCAAGACCCTAAAAGAGTATTTCTGGCTCCCGGTTTTGGTTAGTCCATTTCATAATGAATCACCTCATCGTAAGCAGTGGGAATAAAATGAGCGCATCTCGTAATTTAAAATTTCTTAGACAATTATAAACTTTTAAGCATCGTTTCTGATTCTTTTACTTCCGGATCTAAAATCTCTTTCCTACATACAATCGCTTTTTCTATCCACTCCTGAGTCTTGTCTTTGTTACCCATCGCCAAATAGATTTCTCCGAGTAAATGCGCCGCATCACCTTCTGACCAACGGTAGTGCATAGCAATGGCTTTCTCGTATGCCAAATGAGCAAATTTTTCGGCTTGCTTAAAATTATTTAGTGATAGATATGCCTCTGCTAAAATTACCTCTGTCTCAGGCTCATAAAACTTAAATCCTGTCCTGACACAAATCTTCAGGACTTCATTTGCATCACGAATAGCATCTTTATGCCTTTCCATATCTAAGTGCAACCTACTAGACTCAAACAGGGTTTCGATTTCAAGTTCTGGCATGCCAACCTTATGAGCAATCTCAATAGCATTTTGAAGATGATTTTCAGACTCTTTATGGTTCCCCTTTATCCTTTCAATATCTCCCAGGCAGCGATGACATCTTGAGATGTCATTTAGCCAATTATTCTTTTGACAAATCTCTAAATTTTGCTTTGTCAGTTCAAAGGCTTCATCTATTCTTTTCATTGATATGAAAAAGTCAGCGTAAAAAACTCCAATCCAACTGTGAAGCCGATTACCACTGATCTTTCTTTTAAGTTCATCTGCCTGACGGAACCAATTGTTTGCCTCTTCACCTTTACCCAGGAGATGAAGTATCCATGCAAGATAGGCTTTTGAATTCCAAATAGAATTATCAAATTTTACTTTCTCCGCCGCATGAAGTGCCTTTTTGGAACTATTAAGTCCATCCACAATCTCACCAGTTCGAAACTGAAGGTCAGCTAAATTTTGATAACCCACAGATAAATTTTGATAACCCACAGAGGTATTTTTCCAGTCTTTGTATTTAAACATATTTATCTTCCGAAGAAATAATTCTTTAGCCTCTTCTGGCTTGCCTATATTAAGAAGTGCTAATCCTGCTTCATTAATAAGCCAGCTTTGGTCACTCTTTTCACTCACAAACGGCATTTGCGAAAGGGCATTTTCTGGAAAAAAAGTTCTTGCAAGAGATAAATTGATTTCCCAAGCACCAAGTTTAAAAGTAATGAAACGCTTTTCCTTTCTGAATATCTTCTCCCAATAAACACTATCAAGCACCTCATCATAAAGCCCAGCGACACAGCCATGATAGACCTGCTCAAATAATGGCTGCATCTCCTCTAATGTTTCAGGCCTCTCGGGAGCACACTCACCAAAATACTGATAGATGCGTTTATGACACAACCTCTTATTTTTCTTTTCAAAATCTGATTCAAAATAGCCCTTGATTAATGGGTGTGTTGTGTAGGACTTTTTTATTTCATCATAAGAGATAAGCCGCCAGTCCACCAGACCGTTAATCAGGTCGCGGAAATCAAGTTCACTCATCTTGACCAACACATCATTGAAGTTTGTATCTTCTATTTCATGCCGAAAGACACCAGCAAAATCATTTTCCGTTACCTCTTTACGAAACAGCGAGAAGATATACAAAAATACCCGCTCTGACTCAGACATCTTCTCTGCGTATTTGCGTAAGAGCTTGTTCACATCCTTAAATCGCTCCCTATCGCCCAGGACAAATTCGACCTCCGGTGCCTGTTTTATATCTCCATCATAGTATCTATTTAAATATCCAGCCACGGATGTCAAACTCAGTACATGTCCTTTATATCTATTGATAACCTCTGTCATATCCTTTTCACTTCCCTTGACTCCTCGTCCTCTCAACATTAATAGTGAATCAGGAATGTTTAGATCAATTAATGATAGATTCTTATAACTACGCTCAAGCCATTCATTTAAATCTTTTAATGGATAGCGGGTGGTAATTAAGCATAGACCGTCTGCTTTGGGGGCATCCGCTAAATAATGAAGCAATTCTGTACATTCGCGATGCATCATCTTTCCAAACTCATCCCCCGATTTAGATTTTTGCATCTGCTCAAACCCATCAAGCATGATTAAGTAGGTTCGTTGATGAATATACTCCTTTATCAGGTCTGCCTTATCCCAGGTGCTTTTTATGGTTTCCGGCTTTATTCGCCCTTGACTAACATATCGTAACAGGGCATTCAAAAATTGTTCAAGATATGTATTACGATAAAAGCCCCACCAGAAGATACTATCCGGCTTGATACCATTAGATTCCAGAGTATCGTACCACTTTCGCACAATAGCTGATTTTCCTACGCCGCCCCAGCTAATGAGCGCTCCAATCCGCACTTCAGGATTCTTATACCATTCAGTGATAATTTCAAGCATCTCTTTCTGACCAACAAAGTTTGGATCAGGCGGGGTTTGGTTATGGAGGCTTGGGAGAGATAGAATCTCGAGTGGCTTTTCGGGTTTTAGATTCAAAAGATTCGTGATTTCCTCAAGTACCTTATCTACTCTATCGAACCTATAATTCATCTTCTGGGAAAATTCAGGAATTACTCCTACTACCTCGGCTATAAACTCAATACTCTTTTTTTGGCTGCATCCAGCATCTTTAATTATTGTCGCTAACTCACCTTTAGTAATGCCTTTTATCTCTTGTTCAAGTTGTTTGATTTTCCCTTTAGTTTGTTTATTTATTAGTTGTTCAGATAAAGATGAGATAAATTTAGCTGGAGCTTTCACCACACCTGGGGCTACTTCAATTGATGCATCCAGAAGGGCTTTTAAATATGGATATGTTTTACTGTAGTTCATATTTTTTATTTCTGGTCATTTATTTTTGAGTTTATGTTCTAAAATTTTCTCCATTGGGCAAAGACCATCTAAACATTTATGCGGAAAATAATTCCATGCGTCGTTTATAGTCTCTAAAATCTCGCTCATTTCGGACAAACCCTGCCCTCTATCAAACATAGCCATAACATGCACCAAATCACCTTGATCCTCTTCATTATAAATAATCTCTTTAATATCATCCAACCCAAAATCGCTTTTGGTCTCTTCTAGCAATTCCAAAATCTCTTTTTCTATTTCCTCCCGTCTCTCAAGAATTTGTTGTTTAGTTTCAATTTCCATTGTTTTCTACAATTTTAATTTCCTTACTCGTTAATCCGTAAAGCCTATACACCATTTTATCAATTTGGTGTTCGTATTGTTTGACCTTTTTTTTGTTTAGTTTTGAAGAGAATCACAAAATTATTTTACAATATCAAACAAATTTCTTATATCATCTAAAACTTTAAACTCCCATTTTCCAAAATTTCCGTTTTCATTCACTGCCCTTACCCATTCATTTGCGGCTTGCCATTTTGCTTTATCTTTCCCTTTCGTCTGTCCTTTAACTTCAAGAATTAAATATCTATCATTCTTAAATTTAATTATGTAATCCGGATAATAAGTATGCGTCTGTCCTTGCCAAAGATAAAATATTTCAAACCCTAAATGATCATTTTTAACCCAAGAAATCAGATCTAGTATTCTGTTTCTTTCTAATTCAAAAGCTAAACTGCCCTCCCATCCACTATCAACAACGATATGGCTAATTTGGCTTTTCTTGACTGGTTGCGTTTTTTTACTTGTCCACCATGTCATAGCTTTCGCTGTGCTTCTTTTTGGACGCACTGGATCCAAAATAGCCAGAGGGGCTTCTTTACTTGAGCTACGTATAAAATTGCCAATATGGTTAATGATTGCTTGAATATTAAGCGCAATAATAATATTTTTTAGTTTTTCTGAACCCGCAAAAATAGGAACTTTTATTAACAATTTGTCTGATTCCAGAAATTCATCAATAATTTGTATTAATTGACTAATATGGCTCCCGGGATCTCCTTGCCAATTTTTACCAAATTGCTCATGAAGACGCACTGCGGCTTGGAGTTTTGATTTTTGCAAACGGTGTTCCTCTGCTAACTTATCAAGATTAATCTCACTTATCTGGTCGTATCTTGGCCTGCCATCTATAGTTGGCGCTACTTCAACGATAGTAGGCGCATCCTCTGGCGATAAAAGTAATTTATCTAATTTATCCCAATCTAAATCTAAAAAGTAATTCAATTTATAATCAACTCTCAAAACATGCGGCCAATCTATTTTTAAATCTTTTCTATCTTGAATTGGTTCAATTTTCGTTTTTGGTTTTTCTGGTCCAGGTGGTTTTTCTTTTCCTTCTGCTGGTAAAAATGTAAACGGAACACCGAACACGGTTACATATTCCGGCTCGTATAATCCTGTTTTTTCATTGATATCATAAGAAATTCTTCGCAACCCTCTACCAACAACTTGCTCGCAAAGAAGCTGACTAGTGAAAGCGCGAAGTCCAAGAATATGTGTCACCGTCCTTGCATCCCATCCTTCTGATAACATATTAACACCAATAACACATTGGACTTGTTCCCCCGGCTTATCTTTCTTACCCACTGTGTTAAATTTGTCTCGCTCCATTTCTACTAACTCTCTTTTTGACTTATCAAGCATTTCTTTTTTATCAGATTCTATCTTATCTAAAGCATCTTGATCAATTCGTATTAATCTTGATTTATCTGACAATTCCTCAACAGAAAAATATCCATTTATTAAAGAATATTCTAATCTTGCCGCGGTTTCCGTCCTATTACTAATCATTATCATTACGGGCGGAGTTTCTCTATTATTCTTTTTCCACTCCTCTTTTTTATTCAACCAGTCAGCTCCCAATATATTAACAGCATTTCTCACAAGGTCTGGCAATCCCTCATGTAATTCAGCTCGCCTGTTTAGATCCTCTTTTACATGTTCGTAGATATGAAAAAACTTTGACTTTAAATCTTTGTCCAACTTTGAATCGTCTCTCACCGCGACTTTTGGAGTCTTGACTAAGCCGCTTTCAATAGCGTCATTCAAACCAAAATCGCTTACAATCCATGTAAATAGTTGCTCGCCTTGATTATTCCTGCCTGTTGGCTTAAATGGGGTTGCGGTTAAGTCATAAGTTTTTAAAACTCTACGGGCATGATTTATCCTGTCAATGCCGCTCACCCAAATGGTTGCTTTTTCTTTTTCATCATTTTTTTCATCTCCGGACGGTCTATGGCAATGATGAGCTTCATCATTGATAACTAAAATATTATTAGCGTTTCCAAAATCAGGTAAAACGCGGCGGACAAAAGCTTCGTCGCTTTCCAGGCCTTTTTTAATTACTTTCGGCCCATAATTTTCATTGATTGGCGCCAGCGTATGCCAATTAGTCACTTCAATTTTCGCTTGTAATAAACCCTGCCACATTGAAGAATCCACCAAGTGAAAACTCTGATAAAAATTATCGTCGTTATCAGGTAAAAGAACTTGCAATCTATCTCTGACTGTTAAACCAGGGGCAATAATTAATATATGTTTTGAAAACCTTGGGTCTTTCGGGTTAGCAATTTTATTCAATGTCTGCCAGGCAATTAACATTGCCATTATTACTGTTTTCCCGGTGCCAGTTGCTAACTTCAAACATTGGCGTTCCCAATCTCCGCCACCCTTTGGAATATCTATACCTTGCTTTTCTGCAGGACTTGCTTCAGTAAGCCAAATAGCGATTTCTACTGCTTCAATCTGACACCAAAAAAGCCGCTGACTTTCAGTCGGACCTGATACTTTACGCCAATAGTCTAAGAGTTTTCTTGTAATTCCAGTTACATTTGGATAACCTTTTTCTTTCCATTCTTTAACCCGAGGCCTAATTTTATTCACCAAAGGAATTTCTATAAATTCTCCCGGGTCTTCACTATCATGTCTTGTTCTTGTTGTTGCTCGCCAATAGCCGGATTTTCTTCTGCCTTGTTTTCTTTCAAAACTTTGAGTTTCGCGAATATAGAGCCAATGTTCTTTTGGCTCTTCATAAGGATTATTGATAATCAATTTATCAATTGCTTTTTTATTCATATTTAATCTAAATTTTTAATAACAAAAGATTCAATGCCTCTATTGTCAATTATTTTTACCGCAACTTTCTTTTCCTCGCCAGCTTCAAATGGCAATGATTCTACGCCTGTAAAAGTTTCTAATAATTCTTCATCTATTTCGCCATTAAGTGCTTTGGCTAATTTCGTCCAATCACGCTTACTATCTTTCATTGGAAAAAATACTTGGTCAGGCAATAAACTTCTTTCATCATAGTTAGTATCCAAAAACCACATCGCAATATGCTCATTACTTTTTGATTCAATCTCGCCACTAATCGGATTATAATAATCAAAGCCGTTTACTCTGACTTTATATTTACCGCCTTTTTGTTTTATTACTTCCACATCGGGCTGGCCTATTAACCAATAACTCTGATTTGATGACCGTTTTTTACGCAAATCCATTGTCAACAAATCCACGCTCATCTGCGCTTTAAGAATTTGAACGCCGGGCCAATCAATCTGATCAATATCTTTTGCCGCTTCCGGGTCAAAATGAAAAGCCGCGAATATCACAAAGTCAGGTTTTTCTTTTAAGCTCCTCGCTTCTTTTATGGCTTCCTCAATCTGTCTTTGCTCTAATGGTCCAAAGTCTGGTCCAAAACTAATGTATGCTTTTTTGTTTTCTCCATTCTTTTCTAAAATTTCCCCTTCCGCATGCAAAAAACGAGTAGCAAGCATCGGTTCTATTCTTGAAAAAGTAATTACTTTGTTTCCTGTCGTACGGATGCCTGCTGATTTTAATTCATCGCGATATAATGTTTGATTTCCGGTTTCGCCTGTTTGCGCTAATTCTCTGCCAGTGCCTTCAACTTTTAATTTTTTTCCGTCAAACGGCTTAACTCGTAAACTTGGCACTGCTTCAACCGTAAATGGGCCAGTAATTCTTACTTTTCCTATTTCAATAATCGGCTGATTATAGAGAATCTCTTCTTTTGGAGGTAAATCATTTGCAATAGTTTCTAATGTAATGTGGGGAACTGTTTTATATTTTAAGCCACTTCTAATACCCTCGTCTTTATGCGCAAGTTCGAAATAATCAAATCCTGCGGTCATTAATCTTTGCTTAGATAGAGTAATTGAAACCCGCGATGTATCACAGGTTATCCAGCGACGCCCCCATTGTTCTGCAACATAAGCAGTTGTTCCCGAACCACATGTTGAATCCAAAACTAAATCTCCAGTTTCCGTAGTCATTAAAAGACATCTTTGTATTACCTCAGTAAAAGTTTGAACAACATATATTTTTTTGTTTTCTGACATCTGTTTATTCCAAATGTTATCGTCTTGCATATAAGGAAAGTCAGAATATGGCCTAAGAAAGCCTAATGCTTTTTTAGTTGCATGAACTCGTCCTGCTTTCGCTAATTTTTCCAGTGTTTCTTTTGGTACTCTCCATCCATTCCTAGGATTATATACTTGGCCTTTGTATTCAAATTCATATTTCGCTTGAGGCGTACTAGCAACTAAATCCTGAATTTTATGACCCTCAATATTCTCCCGTTTATAAAATAATGGATAAAATTTTAACTTCTTTTTATCTTTCGCATACCAGATAACATAATCAAAAACATTATTTAGTAAATTTGTAGGTTTAGTCATAGCAGTTCTGAATCCTATTTGGTTTACAAAATTCTTTTCCTCAAAAACCTCGCTAACTACCTGTCTCACAAGATGCACATTTTCATCACTTATCTGTACAAAAACACTTCCGCTTTCGTGAAGCAATTCTTTGGTAAGCAATAATCTATCCCGCAAGTGTGTTAGATAACTATGTATGCCCAACTCCCAAGTATCGCGGAACGCTTGAATCATTTCTGGTTCCGCAGGAATATCCTCATCTCTATCCTTTACATCTTTTTTATTTACAAATGGTTGAAAATTTGAGTTATATTTAATTCCGTAGGGTGGGTCGATATAAATCATTTGTACCTTACCAGCCATTCCTTCTTTGTTAAGTAAACTATTCATTACCAAAAGCGAATCACCGGCAATAAGACGATTAGTCCAATCTTGCTCGTGTTTATAAAAATCAATTGCTTTATTTAGTGGTGGTTCATTATCTGGCTGTTCAAAAAGAGAAATTTGTTTTGGGCCAGTATCTTTTTTAAGAAACGATTTAATGATTCTTTTCGGATCAATTCTTTCATGGATATGCAAACTAACGTTCTGTACCTCAAATTCCGTACCTTTTTTTTTACCAGCCCAGCTTAAATATGGATCAATATGCGGGTCATGCTCGTATTCTATTTTTCCGTTTAGTTTATCCGTGGCAGTAGAAACCAGTCCCACTGGTGGAATATTTTTTCTTTTTTCGCCTTTGTGTGCATACGCTTTTATTTCGATATTCTTTTTTATATGGTGTTTTTTAGATAACTTTTTCATAAATTTTTTCTCTAAATCGTTTTGTTTTATCTTACTTTACACTTTCCTTGCTCAAAATTCAAGTAAAAAAGCCCGTGGAAGGCCTTATTTTTAATTAAAAAATTCTGACTTATTGTTGATCGTTCCCTATTATTCCCTATCAATAGACGCAGATTATTGGATCTATGTTTAATTGGTTTTTGAGCCATTGTTTAGCGTCATATACGCTCCCTATTTCATCTATCAGCCCATTGCTTACAGCGTCCTGTCCGCACATAAACGAACCGTCAGCCAATTCTTCAACTGTTTTAATGTCTAAGCCCCTGTTCTCTGCTACTTTTCTAACAAAAACTTCATGCAATATTTTTATATTTCTCATACAAATCTCTTTTTCTTCGGCTGTTAATTCTTTATCCGGGTCCCCAGCATCTTTAAATTTACCCGAGGATAATTGCTGATAAACAACGCCCTCTTCTTTATTCTGTTCGGAATAATCCAAATAAGACATTGAGATTCCAATACTTCCTATGTCTGAAAACTCGCTAGCAAATATTATGTCTGCCGCTGTTGCCACGAGATATCCGCCGGAAAGACCATAATCTCTTATTACCGCGATTGTTGGCTTTGTCATTCTTTTTAATGCGTCTGCTATTTCTTCAGAGCCTACTGGCGACCCGCCCGGAGAATCTATTTGTATAATTACAGCATCAATTGTATTATCCGCTTCTATTCCATTTAGAGAATCAACTATATCTTCTGAAGATATCTCGCTGTAATAAATATCTTCTGTAAAATCATTTAAGTAATCGCCGGAATCATAGGAATAAGTCACTATTTCGCCATACAATTTGATAACAGCCACATTACTACCTTCCGGACAAACAGTAAATTCATCCCAGGATTCTGTTAATTTAAATATTCCGTAATCATACCAAAACATTGCTATGGTCAAAACTATAACAATTAAAAACGCCGCTTTTAGAAATTTTACAATTGATTGAAGTTTAATTTTTTGCATAGAATTATCTTTTACGAGGCGAAAAATAGAGACCGTCTCTTACTGGAGGTCTATTTGCTTCCTTTCTATAAATTTCCCACTTCATCTTTTCTTCATGCTCTTTTCTTTCTTTTTCTTTTAATTTTGATATCCAAAATTCTTTAGTTCCCATGGGGTATACACTTTCTGCCTGTTTGAGTAATTTTACAATCCGTAACTTCAAACTTTCTAATTCTTTTCTTCTTTCAGAAATACCACTTCCTACTCCATCTTCTACTGAGGAAAAGGCTAATTTTATTTCTCTATCAATCTTGCGAGCCTCATTATTAAATAACTCAACTTTCTTTATAAAATTTTCCCATTTCTCAAATTGTTGACGAGCTTTTTTTAGTTTTCGTTGAGTATCGCTGTAATGAAGAAAATTTGGTGAGATTTTTACCATTAAAAATATTACCTCTTGCCAATTTTTCTGATTAAAATTTTCTAATCCTTGTTTATAATTTAATCTGTCCTTTTCGTCTTGGACTATTTTTGTTATTTCGTTAATGCGCTTCAACGAATTCTCGTAACAAAAAGAGTTCTGACTGATAGATCTAAGCGATAATAAGGCGCTTTGCCAATTTTTATTGTTAAAATGTACCAATCCTTTATTGTAATTTTGTTTATCTAATTCTTTCTTTGCCTCTCTGGTTTTATCTTGAACCAAAAAAGATGGAAGATTCGCGAATATTTTTATAGCTTTTGCCCAATTTCCTTTATTAAACTCTTCTAACCCCCTTTTATAAATTTGTTTTTCTTGTTTTTTTTGTGCTTCAACGCGTCTTACTTTCTCTCTATATCTCTTTTTCTCAATATATATTCGCCGTAATCTCTCTTTTTCTTCCTTTTCCAATCTCTCTTTTTGCCCCTCTTTTTGTTTCTGTGCCCGCCGCACCTTGTCTTTGTGTTCTTCGGTCACGGAAGATATTACTGAAATTACCATCAGTAATATAATTCCAAACAGAAAAAGCAATCCCAATTTTTTCCATCCCACCAACATACCAAAAAAGAGAATAAAAATAATAACTCTGAGAATATCTTTCATATCTTGAATATTTATCTTTATTTTCCTTTACTGGCGCGGAAACACAAAGCTCCCCGCCAGCGATAGCTTTCGCTACCTATATCCCTTTCGGGATATAACCCGTCTAAGGTGCTCTGACGAGGAGCTTGATACCTTAGACGGGTTTTTTGTGTCATATCCTATAAAATTACAGGACTTAGACTATTCAATTTCTACCTTCAACTTACTACATTTCACTAAAAAATACAAGGTCAAACACAAAAAAGCAGAGATTTTCCCGCTGCTTTTTTTAATTTCTTAGGAAGTCAATCTTTTGCTTCCTAAGACACCGTAAAACGAAATGTTTTCGTTTTTTATTTCAGAATAAGAGAATAATAACTGATTTTCCTCCTTGTATTTCATGGCGTTCTCTTTGTTTTAGGTGGAATATAGGGCAAGAAGTTTATTAAATTTCATTCAATTCTTTCAATTTCAATACAATTTACATCAAGTATAGATAGTCTCAGGTGAGTTCCAGGTGAGTTCCAGGATAACCTTTATACCTATTATGGCAAAAAATGCCTGGAAAAATACAAAAATTTTCTCTGTGGAAAAAAGCAGAGATATGTAAATAGCTATAGATAAAAATGAATGTGGGAATGAGAAATAGATTAATAAATACAAATAAAATATAAAGAGGTTACAGCATCACAGCACCTCGCAGGGAAATCTATTGTTCTTATGATTGTTTGAAAATTGGAAGAATTAGTCGAACTCCCGATTTTCCATAGAAATTAATATTTTCTGAAACTATGTACAAATTTCAACTACCCTCGGAGACCGTAAAAAACCTCTACATACTCCGAGAATATTGCGGAGAAGCCTCCATAGTTGGCCAGGTTAGAACCGCAGTCCAAAAGTACCTTCAAGACAAGGAAAGACAAATTGGCTGTCCGATTTCAGATGTCCAAGAAGCCAGAGAAAAACATCACGAAGAAGAAAATAGCCAAGATCTATGACTATCTTTTTTCAAAATCTCAATGAAGAAACTCAGGAGGAAATTATTGATGAACTGAAAGAAAGGTTAAAA
The DNA here is from genome assembly GCA_030643485.1 of Candidatus Nealsoniibacteriota bacterium. Classification (GTDB taxonomy): domain Bacteria; phylum Patescibacteriota; class Minisyncoccia; order Minisyncoccales; family JAGMDC01; genus DAOWLG01. Next base: position 11,805 of record DAOWLG010000022.1, read on the forward strand.
TCTGAAATTCAGGAAGCGGTTGAAGACGGAATTGATAGACAAACCGCTGAAACAGAGATTGTGGATTATTATCTTAATGTCCATAATTTCGGAATTGAACTAAATTATTGATGGAACAGAAAAAAGTTAGAGTTACTAAATCCTGGTTTGATCTAGATTGGCGGTTCAGAATTGGTGATGTTATGGAAGTTTATGACGACGAACAAAGCGATTATTACTGGATTTGTGTTTGGGGATGGAGAATTGTCCCAAAAAATCATTGTGAGGTTATTGAATCTGGTGAATCTGGTGAATCTGGTGAATCTTGTGTTTCCTTGCACACGGCCGGGAGAAAATTAAGAGTCGATTCTCCCGGTTTTTAGTTTAATATAGTTTAATATAATTTAATTTACAAAATTATGCTTAGAAAATATGATTTTGACCAAGACGGGCGAGATCGAATCTGGCTGGATGAAATCTGGGATGGGATGGAAGTTTTCAATCTGAAAAAATTAAATCCTAATCCGATTGGTTGCATGGTTGTATCTCCTGCTTCGCCAGCAAGCTGTAAGCAAAAACAGTTTTTAAGCCAACTAGTATATCGTCTTGGACAAAAAGGAATTAGAGCCGAAATGCCAGAACCTGAAACTCTGCGAAAAGGTGAATGTTTTGACGCTATCCGCCAAAGCTTAGAAAAGTTAAGAAGAATTGAATGCGGACAGTAGCACTTTTCCTTGCGAGTGTAACCGAGAGGGAGTAAATAAAAAAGGTCGGCTCCCTCTCTTTTAATTTCAAACAAAATTAAAATTATGACTATCAATGAAAATGGTTTCAACAAGGTTCAGATTAATTTTAGCGAAGATAGAGCCACTGATGGCAGTTTAATTAAGAGAAGTCTATTGCTGAATGTCAGAGAAAATTCTGTTGAGAAAGCATTTGAGATTTATTCCGCTCTCAGAGAGAAAATTGAAGAGAAAGAAGATAATTCAGAAAAGAAAGTTAGTCAAGAAAAGTCAGAAATTCCGTCCTGTCCAAAATGCGGCAAGCCAATGATCTTGAGACAGAATGGCAAAAAAGGTGATTTTTTCTGGGGCTGCTCAACTTATCCTCGTTGCCGCGGAACAAAACAATATCAGACAAAGAAAGAATACCCGGCTGAGAATGAAGAAATTCCAGTGGTTGATTTGTAAATAAAATTTATGTACACTATTTATCAGGCACTGGAAAGTATAAAAGAAGAGATTGAAGGCTACGAGAAAGAGTTAAAGCAAATGAAAAGTGAATATGCCAGAGATCATCAACGAACAAAACTTTTGTGGGCGTTTGAAAGAGGGATAAAGATGCTAAAAATGGCTAAGCCGGGAGAATTAGACGAGAAAGTATACGATTGGTTCTTAGGAAGAACGAAAGATAAACCCTACGATTCCCAAAAGGAAACATTAAGAAAGATAAAGGAAAGCGGAGTTAATAGGGATTGGCTTGATTGGTTGAAATAGATGGTTTCCTTGCACCATCGGAAATCGGCAGGGTCAAATTGGCTCTGCTGGTTTTTTTATTTTGTCTGGGTTGTAGGGAAAATCAGAAACCTCGTATCCGAATTGATAATTAATTTCCTAACTAGCACTTGAAAAAATGTGTAAAAATTGGTAGATTAAAGTAAAATGATAATGAAAATTAATATTACAATTTCATGACAATTAAATCTAAAAAAGGCAAAGCCGAAAAATTAAAAGCCCCGGCTTTACCAAAAAGACTGAAAACAGAATCTATTTGTAAAGACGAAGTTATTTGGGAATTATACAATGAATGCCTAAAAATAAAGAAAAGTAAAAGCATCAAAAATGTTAAAATCTATTTACAAAATGTTGAGTTCCCTGTGCCTGTTGATTATAAAACAAATTATTTGAATAATCTAAAAAAAGGAAATATTATTGATAATTACGAATTAAAAGATGAAGAAGAGAATCTCCCTAATATAAATATTGAAAGGCCGGTTGAGCCTGATATTGACCTTCTTTCTCTTATGTCAGAAGAAGATTATAGAAATGTACCAAAAAAATATCTAACATTAGAACATTCTGAAAATGATTATGTGGCTATTATAAGATGTTATCCTCAGAAAATTATTGAGCACTTCAAAAATGATTTCAAAAAAATAAATCAGAAAAGAAAAATAATAATGAAGAAAAAAGAAATTGAAGATCTTTTCGAAAAAGAGCAAATACTAAGGTGCGGAGAATTAAAATTCGGGACAGAAACAGGTAATACTATATACAGAAACACAATAGCTAATTTTAAACCGGACTCTAAGGAATACAACTTATTTAAAGAACTTCTAGATCATATAAATAGAAGAAGAAGTATTGACAGATTAACATCTGTAATCTTTCCTCGTCAAAGAGAGAGTTCACAATGGAAGAATTATCAAAATAAAGTAAAATGGTTTATAAATAATATTCGAAAGAAATTAGAGATGTATGGTAAAAATCCAAAAAACGAAGATCTATTCGAACCCTGTAATGGATATAGAATGAAATGTAAAAAGGAATAATTTAAGAATAAATTATTAGGAAAACACCCAAAATACACTTGGGTGTTTTTTTATTTTTAAAACCTCTACTTTAACCTACTAAAATACTACTCATTTCTTCATAAAATTTATGTAATAAACCATTTTTTTAATCTGTCTCCCTTTTAAGAAAGGAAAAAAGAAAGCAAAAATCTATTAAAAATTTTATATTATGAATCAAAATTTTTCAACTTACGATTTGGGGCTGGCTACAGTTCTACTAACGCTCGAATATAAATTATTGAAGTTAGACAAAACTAATCCAAAAAAAGTGCGATTCGTATTCAAGCAAGAAAAAAATATTGAGCAAGCAATGCTTAACTATTGGGAAGATAAGATAAACCTGCCAGCCCAAAAATTATTCAATAATCAAAAAATGTTAAAAAACCGGATTTATTCCGATGAGTGATATTTCGTATACGCAACTTGATAAAAGACAAAATCAAAAGCGGTTGCTGGTTCTTCATAAAAAGAAGAAACAGATTAAAGGTCGGGCCGCAAAAAATAAATAATTAAATAAAACGTATGCCATATTTTAACATAGAAGATTTGATTGGCTGGTATGACAGCGACGCCAATCATTTTCTTTGCGATGAGTGTTTCTCAAAAAATGAAAATGTTGAAGAAAAAGATTATAAACCCGTGAACGCGGATGAATTAGATGGCGACCATTTATTCATTTGCGATGAATGTGGAGAAAGATTTCGATGATCCTAGATTGCAACAATAATAACAATTAGCAATTAATCAAGCCCCTTTTTTTCCTTGTAGACAGGGGGCTTGGATTAGACGCTAAACAAATCAAGCATGCAATTATCAAAAGAAACAATTCAAGAATTTAAAGAAATCTACTTTAAAAAAGAGGGTAGAAAACTTTCCAACAAAGATGCTTTTGAATTAGCTACGAATTTAATTTTAATGGTCGACGCGATATATGTGCCCATTCCTAAAAAAGATAAAAGAAAAAATGAATCTAAAAAAAATTAAAATTTGGCGGGCTATTGCTCCTCACTGGAAAATTCATCATCGCTGGCTTCATAATCTGAAGTATTTGGACTTTTCCGAAGAAGACATAAAAGAGATTGAGCGAGAAGACGAAAAGGAATCAGTCGCGATTAAAGGATTAGAAGAAGATTGGAGGAAATCGCAAATCTATTATTCCGACAAAGAACTTCTAAAAATATTTCCGGAGGCAAAAGAGATTATTCCGGAAAAAATAAAAGAATGTGAAAAAGAAAGAAAGCAGTTAATGACTATTATAGGCAAGCAACTTACTTTAATTAAACAAAAAATAACTGACGAATTTTCTCAATGGTTTTGGCGAGAGTGGGTCAAGACAAATGAAGCGGAAAAAGTTCTAAAAATTGACGAACATGTGGCACGGCTAAAACGATTGATTCAAGTTTCGAAAGGTCGATTATCTACTAATAGGGGCGTAAATCAGGAACAGATTCAAAGGGCCGAAATAAGCCCTATCGAAAATATAGCACTTCGGAGTGGAATTAAATTAAGAAAAATCGGAAAAAAATTAGTTGGGCACTGCCCTTTCCATCAAGAAAAAAATCCTTCCTTTTATATTTATCCAGAGTCAAATTCCTTTTATTGCTTTGGATGTCAAAAGGGCGGCAACGTAATTGTCTTTGTTAAACTTCTTTACGGAAACAGTTTCCCTGAAGCCGTGAAGTGGCTTATCGGAGAAAAATAAATATGACAAACAAAGAAGAAAAATTAGAACAAATTATGGAAGAAAGTGAAAAGACAAAAGGACAAGCGAAAAAGACACAGGCTATAAAAATAGTAAATTCAGTTGAGCAAGAAGGAGTAAAATTATTTCACGATGAATATAATGAACCATATATGTCTTTGTATGGTGATGGACGAAAAATTTTAAGTATCCGCTCTAAATCGTTTAAATCTTGGCTGGCTTATCTGGCTTGGGAAAAAATGGGAAAAGCCATTAATTCAGCCACCCTTCAAAGTTCCATTCAAATCTTGGAAGGTAAAGCCTGTTATAAAGGTTCCTTACATCAACTTTATGTAAGAGTAGCACGGCAAGAGGGGACAATTTTTTATGACTTAGGCGATGGAAGCGTGGTTAAAGTTAATAAAAGTGGTTGGGAAATAATTGATGATCCACCTATTCTTTTTAAACGATTTTCACATCAAAAACCACAAATTCATCCTAAAACAGGCGGAGACCTAAAAGACATTCTGAATTTTGTGAACTTATCGGATCAAAATGATCAACTGCTCTTTCAAATAATTACTGCATCAAATTTCATTCCAGAATTCCCACATGTTGTGTTGGTTTTACACGGGGTGCAAGGCTCGGCAAAAAGTACACTGGCTCGAGTATTAAAAGAACTAACAGACCCTTCAATCGTAAAGGTGCTTACATCTTCCGATAGTTTACGAGAATTTGTCCAGACTGCTTCCCATCATTGGCTTATTCCCATAGATAATCTTTCCTATTTACCTACCTGGCTCTCAGATGCCATTTCAAGAGCATGCACCGGAGACGGGTTTATAAAACGACAACTTTATTCAGATGACGATGATGTCATTTATAACTTCCAAAGGGTTATTTCTTTGAACGGAATAAACTTAGTGGTGAACAAGCCCGATTTATTACAAAGGTCTGTCTTATTAGAATTGGAGACTATTCCGGATCATCAACGGCGTGAAGAATCTGAGTTTTGGAAAAAATTTGAAGAAAAAAAGCCTTATATTTTGGGATCTATTTTTGATATTTTAGTCAAAGCCCTAAACGAAAAAGAAAAAATAAAGTTAATCGGATATCCGAGAATGGCTGATTTTACGAAATGGGGATGCGCGATTAGTAGGGCTATGGGTTTTTCGGAAACAATGTTTCTTAATGCATATTACTCCAATATCAATCGTCAGAATGAGGCTGCCCTTGAGGCAAGCCCTATAGCTTTAGCAATTATAGAATTAATGAATCAACAAAATCCGTGGCAAGGCACTCCAACAATTTTACTCGGAGAATTAGAAATGATAGCCGAGGATCTGAAGATAAATAAGAAATCGAAGAGCTGGCCCGAAGATCCAACTTGGCTATGGAAGCGGATAAAAAAATCTTCGGCAAATCTGCAAGCAATAGGCATAGAAGCAAAGAGAGGCCGTGGAAAGGATAGAATAATCACATTAAAAAAAGTTCAAAAAAATGCTGTCAATAGTGTCGATACTGTCGGTGCTAATTCAAAACCTCAAGTTCCTCAAACAAATGCTGTCGCTATACCGACAGTAGAACCCCAAAACACCGACAGCAAAACTGGCAAACCAGAAGATACTTTGAGCCGAAACAACAGCATCGACAGCAAAGACAGTATTATTTAGTATTAAATTTGACGCTTAATATTAACATTGATATAATGAATGTGTTGACCTGTCCACGAAAAAAAACTCCGAGGATTTTATTTTAGTAATACTGACCCTAAAGGGGCAGTCTGCCAGTATTACTTCTCCTCGTGAGCAAGTGGCTGGGTCAACCAGACTGTCCCTTTTGGTTAAAATAAAACTATGAAAAAAATAAATCAAAATACAAATGAAAAAATTAAATATTTTATTTATTGCCGGAAAAGCAGCGAAGCAGAGGATAGACAAATTTTATCTATTGAATCTCAAAAAAATGAATTAAAGGATTTAGCCAAGAAGTTAAATCTTTCTATGATAGAGACATTGTCGGAGTCGCAATCGGCTAAAGCGCCGGGAAGACCAGTCTTTAATCAGATGCTTCAAAGAATTCAGAAAGGAGAAGTAAGTGGAATTATTTGCTGGAAATTTGACCGTCTGGCTCGAAATCCTGTTGATGGCGGCCAAATTCTCTGGTTGCTTCAACAGGGCATCATCAAAGAAATAAGGACAATAGATAGAAGCTACTATCCGCAAGATAATGTATTACCAATGAGTGTTGAGTTCGGAATGGCAAATCAGTTTATTTTAGATTTGAGCCAAAATGTTAAAAGGGGCCTGAGGGCAAAAGTAAAAAAGGGCTGGCTTCCCGGTGTGCCTCCGCCTGGATATATGAGCGATAAATTCAAAGAAAAAGGTGAAAAAGAAATTATTAAAGATCCTCTGCGGTTTCCTTTAGTAAAAAAGATGTGGGATTTAATACTAACCGGAAACTACACTCCGCCTCAGATTCTAAAAGAAGCTAATGAAAAATGGGGATACAGAACGCTGCAAAGAAAAAAAATAGGCGGCACGCCTCTTTCAAGAAGCACAATTTATCAAATTTTTACTAATCCTTTTTATTACGGCTGGTTTGAATATCAGAACGAACTTCACAAAGGCGCTCATGAATCAATGATAATTCAGGAGGAATTTGATAGGGTCCAGGTTTTACTCGGTAAAAAGGGCAGGCCAAAACCGAAAAAATATAATTTTCTATATACCGGAGCAATCCGATGCGGTGAATGTGGGGCGATGGTTACTGCTGACCAAAAAGACCAAATTATCTGCTCAAAATGTAAATGTAAATTCTCTTACAAGCATCGTGACACTTGCCCAAAGTGTGATACTAAAATAGAAAAAATGAAAGATCCTAAAATTCTACGCTATCTTTACTATCACTGCACCAAAAGGAAAAATCCAAATTGCAGCCAAAGATCAATAATTGCCGAACAATTAGAAAAACAATTTGATAAATATCTTTCAAAAATAGAAATTGATGAAGAATATAAAAATTTTGCTATCAAACACTTAAACGAAGTTCATGACCAAGAAGCAGAATCAAGAAATAGCATTCTCAATTCAAAACAAAGCGCCTATAAGGATTGTATAAAAAGAATTGATAATTTGGTAAAACTCAAAATCTCTCCGGGAAATAGTGATGGCGGCTTACTCTCCGACGAAGAGTTTAAGCAACAAAAAAACGAACTTCTCAAAGAGAAATATCATCTTGAAGAAATACTAAACGACACAGGACAAAGAGTAGAAAAGTGGTTAGAGCTCTCAGAGAAAACATTTAACTTTGCCTGCTATTCTCGGTATTGGTTTGCTAATGGCACTCCTGAACAGAAAAAACAGATATTCACTGCCCTTGGTTCGAACCTAATTCTAAAAGACAAAAAACTAGTAATTGAACTTAAAAGGCCCTTCAAAATCATTGAAGAAGCCAAAGACGGAATTGCTGCCTTAAACCCTCAAAATGTCAGGTTCGAACCTGAAAAAATGGGCTTAAATGAACTTAAAACCGCCTCAGAAAGACGGCTTTTACTCCTCGGGCTCCGCGGGTAGGACTCGAACCTACAAACCGTATCCTTAACAGGGATCCGCTCTACCAATTGAGCTACCGCGGAATACATCTTTACTATACCTAAAAATGAAAATTTTTCAATAGTTTTCCGTTGATAGATTTACTGGTATCCTTTTAATTTTTTTAATTTTTTGTGCTCTCTGATTTTTTCCAATGCCCTTGCTTCAATCTGACGGATTCTCTCTCGGGTCACATTAAATTCATTTCCAATCTCTTCCAAGGTATGGCTAATATTATCTTCTAAACCAAACCTCATAGAAAGAATTTTTTGTTCTCTCGGAGATAAATCAACTAAAATTTCCTGCAACCGTTGTCGAAGCAGATTTCTTGCCGCTTTCAGAGAAGGAGAAGGAGTTTTTTCATCTTCTACAAATTCCGCTAAAACACTGCCGTTAGATTCATCTCCAATCGGCGTTTCTAAAGAAATGGTTTCTTGAGAAACTCTCATCATATGATGAACTTTTGCTACATTAATCCCCATTTCCGTGGCAATTTCTCCCGGCAATGGCTCTCTTCCTAAATCCTGCATAAGCCGACGTCTAATTTTTGCAAACTTAGTTAATATCTCTGCCATATGAACCGGAATTCTAATAGTTTTTGACTGGTCAGCAACGGCTCTGGTAATTGACTGCCTTATCCACCAGGTAGCGTAAGTAGAAAATTTGTAACCCTTTCTCCAATCAAATTTCTCCACTGCACGAAAAAGGCCAAGATTTCCTTCTTGGATTAAATCCAAAAGAGTTAGATTCGGGCTCCTGCCGATATATCTTTTAGCAATTGAAACAACCAATCGCAAATTAGCATTGGCTAATTTTTTTCTTGCGTCATCATCTCCTCTTTCAATTCTGCGAGCCAATTCCTTTTCCATGCTGGCGTTCAAAGGAGAAACTTTTCCAATTTCTTTAAGATACATCTGAATAGGATCAATCTGTGCTGCCGAAACCTTCCTGACTTTGACGTTTTTGGCAACAGACAAAGGTTTTAAGAATTCTCTTATTTCTTTGACTTCAACACTCTCTTGCTCTAATTTATTGTAAAGCGTTTCCAAACCCGCAGGGTCTTTTTCTATATCCGGAAAAGATGACAAAATTTCTGAATAAGTAATAAAACCTCTTGGTTTTCCTTTTTGGACAAGTTCTTCTATTTTTTCAGGACTTAATTTTCTGGAAACTCTTTTTAGAACCCTCTTTTTCACAGCCGGCTTCTTTACCACCTTTTTCACGGTTGGCTTCTTTTTCCTAATTTTTTTTATTTTCTTAACCATATCTCTATTAAATTTTAACAAATTTTCAAAAACGCGATGAAAGGCGAACTCATTCAACTTTCTTGCCCTGTTTTTTTATCTCTGAAAATGTTATTTTATTCTTCTTAATAATCTTTCGTAAAATTCTCCTCGGGGACCAATAACGATAATTAAAACTACTTTTTCTTTTTCTGAAATTTGATAGGCAATTCTGTAACTTGTACCTTGAAATTTAAAGACATATTTGAAATAACCTTTGAGATTCTCGGAGAGAGGAATTCCTAAATATGGATTCTTAGATAATTGAGGTAGACAAAAATTAACTATCCTCGCTGATACTTGCTTGGATAGTTTTTTGAGGTCCCTACGGACAGTTTTTAAGATATGAATTTGATACATCATTCGGGAAACTCTTCTCTAAGTTGATTTAAGGTTATTGTTTCTTCTTTCTTATATTCTTGCCAAGCGGTTTTCCCCCGTTCTAAAATTGTTCTCTGAAATTTTTTATCCAGCATCAATTCCAAATCTTCCCATTTTGCTTTGGAAAGTTGTCTCAGAGCAATCGCCAATTGTTCCAAACTAAGAGGAATTTGGATTGTAGAAAAATGATTAGCCATATTATTTTAGTATATCTATTTCAAAGATTATGTCAAATTTTATTCCTCATTTAATTTTTGGGAGAGTTTTTGGAATTCTTTGGTCAGAGAACTAATTTTCTCTGTATTTTTTTCCTGCTCCGCTTTTTTGATTTGTTGGGAAATTTTATCTAATTTATTTTTTGTTTCTATTGCCTGAATTTCACATAAACAGGTTTGAATTTCTTCTTTTGGTTCTATTCCCTCTTTCTCTGTTTCTGCGGTAAAACAAAGACGATTCAATAAACCCTGTAATTTCGGCTCAATATCTCCTGTTTTGAAAAAATTAGGGTCTTGCTTTAAGCCGGTTAAAATTTCTTTGGTTTGAGGAGAACAAAATGAAAAAAAATCTTCATTAACAAGAGAAATACTTTTTGGCTCTCTTAAAACCAAAGAGATAATTCTTTCTTCCAAAAGTTTTCCACGGGATTTTGAATTATTTTCTTGTTCTTTTTTATTAACAACCGCGGATTGAACAGGGAAATCTTTTTCTGGACGCAACTTTTTCATCTCTATCTCTATGTCTTCTTCCTTCACTCCTAATTTTTGCGCTAATTTTTGAATCCAATGCGCCTGTTCTATTCTGTTGGGAATTCTTTTAAGCGCTGGCATAAGCGCTTTGGAAATTTCTTTTTTTCCTTCCGCGGTATCGGCATTATGGTTTGAAAAAGCGGTGTCAAAATAAAAATCAAGAATTGTTTTTGCCTTGTCAATTATATCTTGCCACTCTTTTGGATTTTTAGAAACAATATCCGCTGGATCGCTGTCTTTTGGCATCATAGCCACCTTTATATTAAATCCCTGATTTTGCGCCAAATCAATTCCTCTTTTGGTGGCTGAATTACCTGCCATATCCATATCAAAAGCAGTGATTAAATTCTCGGAATATCGCTTCAAAATCGCTAATTGATAAGAAGTTAAAGCAGTGCCAGATGTGGCAACAACATTTTCTACGCCTGTCTGATGAGACATAATCACATCAGTTTGACCTTCAACTAAAATACACCCGTCATTTTTTCTAATTGCCATTTTTGCCTTATCTAAACCATAAAGAACGCGACTTTTATCATAAAGCAAGGTTGCCGGCGTATTAACATATTTTGCCACTTCATCTTGGCGGTGGGCGGGGTGGTTGGCAAAAATTCTTCCGGTGAACCCGACTATCTGGCCGCTCAAATCAAAAATGGGAAACATTATCCTGCCGCGAAACCTGTCAAAACTCTTGAAACTTTCATTTTCTTCTTTTTTCACGGCAAGGCCGGCTTTAACTATTTCTTCCCTCTCGTATCCCTTGCTAACCAAAAAATCAGACAATCCCTGCCAGACATCGGGCGCGTAGCCGAGCCGCCATTTTTCTATGCTTTCTTTGCTAATCCCGCGGTCCAAAAGATATTTTTTTGCGCTCTGCCCCGCCTTGCTTGCCTCTAACTGCTTTTCAAAAAAATATGACGCGAGTTCGCAAATCTCATATAACCGCTGCCTTTCGGTCCGCCATTTCGCTGATTGCGCATCCTGTTTTTTTAATTCCACACCTGCTTTTTGAGCCAGCATACGTAAAGCGTCGCCGAATTCTATACCCTCAACTTTCATCACGAATTTGAAGACATCACCCCCTTCGGAGCAACTTCCAAAACAGTGCCACATTTGGCGGGAAGGCGAAACAAAAAACGAAGGCCTTTTTTCTGAATGAAAGGGGCAAAGCGCCCGGTAATTTACACCGGCTTTTTGAAGTTTAATATAACCTCCGATAACTTCAACAATATCCAACCTGTTTTTTACTTCTTCTATAGGGTTAAACATAACAAAAAATATTAAAGCGAAATTACTTTCTCTGCCACATCGAAACCTGCGGGAACGGAATTTCAATATTTTCTTTGTCAAAAGCGATTTTAATTCTCTTTCTTAGTTCGCGCGCCACTTCCCATTGCTTAAGAGGCAAAGTATCTCCTAATACTTTTATTATAATAGCCGAATCCGCAAAGTCATCTATTCCAGACACCTGAGGCGCTTTTAGAATAAAATTTTTCCATTCTGGGTCTTCAGCTAATTCCCTGCCTATTCTGTTCAAAATCTGAAACACCTGCTCCATATCTTCTTTATATGCCACACCGATTTTAAGATGAACTCTGGAAAATTCCTGTGATTTATTTGACGCAACCTTTATTTCCCCATTTGGAATATGATGAACCGCTCCGTCTATATCGCGCAACACGGTTTTTCTTAAAGTAATATCTTCTACTTTGCCGCCGGTGCCGGCAATTTCTATTACATCTCCTACTCTATATTGATTTTCCAACATAATAAAAAGTCCGGCTAAAAAATCCCGTATAACATATTGCGCACCAAAACCTAATGCAATTCCAAAAATTCCAGCGCCAGCAATCAATGGCCCAATGCTAATTCCAAATTCCGAAATAATCATTAAAACAGCCATTGCCCAGACAAGAATACTGAAAGTGCTGTTAAAAATTCTAATCAAGGTATTTTCTCTCTTTTTTTCAGCGTCCGGATCTTTTACCACTTGGTCCGGCTTAATTAACTTCCTGATTGCCTTATCAATTAAAACCTTGCTAAACCGAGAAATCCAAACCGCGGCAACTAAAATACCGATAATTTTTATACCATGAGATAAAAACCAAGGAAGTATCACAGGGATAATGTTTTGTATGTCCATAAAATTTTTAGCGGCTATATCCATTGTCGCAACAGCGAATAACGCCGCAGTCAAAATAAAATAATCGCGGTAGAAGTAATCCGATGCAATTCTCTGTTTTTAATTTGCATAGAAATTTTTTATTCTCAAAAGTCGCTAATTCTTTTAATTTTTTCTTTCGGCAATTTGAAATTATCGCCAGAAACTACTTTTTTGCCGGTTTTTTGTTCTAATTCTTTACGCGCGTTTTTGGCAATTCTTCCGCCTTTTTTCGCAG
>DAOWLG010000008.1 GCA_030643485.1 Candidatus Nealsoniibacteriota bacterium
ACTAAAAGAAAATACAACCCCCCGTAGACCCAGGGATTCTGAAATAAATCCCCCATACCTTGAGCCGCGCTTCCTATCCAACCACCGGCGCCCGCGAAAAAATTGGCAATCATTCCCGGAAAAAGCATTAAAGAAAGCGCAAAAATTATAGGAATTACGCCCGCAGGATTGATATTCAAAGGCAAATAAGTAGAAACACCTCCATACATCTTCATTCCCCTCACCCGTTTAGCGTAAGAAACCGGTATATTCCGCCGCGCTTCGTTCACAATAACCACGCCGGCAATAATAATTAAAGCCATAGCAAAAAAAGCAATATACATAGGAATTTTTGACGGATCCCAGGTAAAAAATATCTGGCGAATACTGTTCGGAAACTCGGCAATAATTCCCGCGAAAATTAACAAAGAAACACCATTGCCAATTCCTTTTTCAGTAATCAACTCTCCTAACCACATTAAAAACACGGCCCCGCAAGTAATAGTTAAAATTGAAACAGCCATCAATTCTGGAGAAAGAACGCCAATAATTCCCTGACGTTGAAACAAAGTTAGCATTCCAAAACCCTGAAGCGCTGCTAAAGGAACAGTCAAGAGCCGTCCGTATTGATTAAACTTCTGACGGCCGGCTTCGCCTTCCTCTTTATAGAGCTTTTCAAACTGAGGAAAAATCATTGTCAAAAGTTGTAAAATAATTACTGCGGTGATATAAGGTCCCAATCCTAACATCACGATAGAAAGATTGTCCAAGGCTCCACCAGTGAATAAATTCATAAGGCCAAAAAGTTGATTTCTGGTAAAAAATTCTCTTATATTTTCTATGTCAATTCCAGGAATAGGGATATTCGCCATCAACCGAAAAACAACGAAAATAAAAAGAACAAACAATATCTTATTGCGTAAGTCATGAATTTTAAATATTTGAATAAGTTTATCAAACCACATAGATTTTACCACCGGCTTTTTCTATTTTCTCTTTTGCCGACTTTGATATTTCGCAATTTTCAATGGTCAACGATTTTGTCAGTTCTCCTTTTGCTAAAATTTTCACTTTAGGTATTTTCCCTTTTATTCTACGAATTATTTTCTTTTCAAGCAAGACCACAGGATTAATTTTTTCGCCAGTATTAAAATTTTTCTCTAAAATTTCAATATTAATCAATAATGGCTTATCTTTCCATTTCTTAAATCTATATCCTCTAAGTTTAGGATATCTTTTTATTAAACCGCGAGTAATTGGTTCAAATTTTGCGCCAGCCCGAGATTTCTGCCCCTTTACTCCTTTACCAGAAAAAGTACCACGTTTTCCGCCGCGGCCTATCCGTTTTTTCTGTTTTAACTTATGTTTTGGTTGTAGTTGATGTAATTGCATGTTTGTTTACTACTTTTAACTTCTTCAGGGCTTCTATTGTCGCTCTTGCGTTATTCAACTTATTCCTGGTTTTTCCAATAATTTTTGAAGATATATTTTTTATTCCTGCCAAAGAACAAATCACTCTAACAGTACCGCCAGCGACTAATCCTCTTCCTTTCTTTTGCGGTTTGAGTAAAACATACGCGGCTCCGAATTTATGGCTTACCTCGTGAGGGATAGTATCTCCTTCCGCTGATGAAACCATAATTACATCTTTTTTTGCTAAACGGGTGGCTTTTTCTACCGCTCGAGCCACATCTAAACCTTTGGCAACGCCTACTCCGACTTTTCCTTTTTTATCCCCTACTACCATTACTGCCCTAAACCGAAGGCGGCGACCGCCAGCAGTCACCCGAGTTACCCTTGCTAAATCTAAAAGTTTGGAATCAAACCCGTCTTTTGGTTTTTCTTTTGAAAATTTTCTAAACATAATACTAATATAATAAAATTATCCGAAACTGTCATTCTGAGCCGTTAGGCGAAGAATCTCTCGCGAATGCGAGGAGTATTCTCAAATGAATTGAGAGATTCTTCGCTTCGCTCAGAATGACAAGCCGGCGTCTCTTGCTCCTTCCGCTACGGCTCTTACTCGGCCGTGATATTTGTATCCTCCTCTATCAAATACTAGCTTTTTAATTTTATTTTTCAATGCCTTTTCCGCTAACAACTTCCCAACTTCGTAAGCAATAGCAACTTTCCCTGTTCTTTTAATTTCTTTATTTTCTGTTTTTGGGGTTTGGGATTTTTCAGGTTTGGATTTCTTAATCTCAACGTCGCTTGCGCTTAAAACTATTTTTCCTTTATCATCGTCAATTAACTGGGAATAGATATGCTGGTTTGACCGAAAAACACAAAGCCGCGGAATCTTAACCGTCCCAAACACTTTCGCTCTTACCCTCTTATGACGCCTATTTCGTTTTTCGTGTTTCTTTAACATTTAAAAAAAACGAGGGAAGTAATTTTAGGAGTATCCGTAGGAGCACTTTGAGGCAAAATTGCTTGGTTTGCCAGAGATTTGCTCTGGCAAAATTTTGCCGAAAACTGAGTGAGCGAGCTCGCTGGAAGCGAGCGAACGTCTCCTACGGATGCTCCCTAAAATTACTTCTCAAGCAAATTATTCTGCTGTTGCGGCTTTTTTGCCCACTTTCTTTCTCACGACCTCGCCAAGATACCTAATCCCTTTACCTTTATACGGTTCCGGCGGTTTAACTTTTCTTATCTTTGCCGCAATCTGACCTACTAATTCCTTGTTAATTCCAGAAACAGTGATAATGGCTTTATCCAATGAAAATTTAATCCCTGGAACCGGCTCAACTTTTACAGTATGGCTATACCCAACAGAAAGAACTAAATCTTCGCCTTCTAAGCTTGCCTTGTGTCCTAAACCCTGTATTTCCAATTTTTTTTCATATCCTTCAGATACTCCTTTGAGCATATTAGCAACAAGCATTCTGGTCAAACCCCAAAAAGCGCTAGTTTTTTTTGTTTGAATTTTAGGAGAAACCAAAACTTGCTTTTCTTTTATTTCAATTCCAATTTCAGGCCGAATTTTTAGCGAAAGTTCACCTTTTTGGCCCTTAACAGCCACTTTTCCATCATCTATTTTCACTTCCACGCCTTCCGGTATTTCAATTGGTTTTTTACCTATTCTAGACATAATAATTACCATATTTCACAAAGCACTTCTCCGCCTAATCTTGCTTTTCTGGCTTCTGTGTCTGTGAGTAATCCTTTTGAAGTAGAAATAATAGCTATTCCAAAACCAGCCATTACTTTTTTAATCTTTTCTTTGGGTAAATAAATCCTTTTACCTAATTTTGAAATCCTTTTCAATCCTGTGATAGCGGGAATTTTATCATTATACCTTAAAATAATTTTTATTAGTTTCTGGGTTTTTCTTCCCCTTTTTTCAACTTTTTCCACAAAACCCTGATTTTCTAAAATCTTAGCAATACTATACTTTAAATTAGAAAAAGGGATATCAACTGCAGGATGTCCTGCCATTAAAGCGTTTCTTATTCTATTGAGCATATCAACTATTGGGTCCATAAAAATTATAATTTTACCAAGATGATTTTTTTACTCCGGGTATTAGCCCTTGATTAGCCATTTCTCTAAAGCATATTCTACACAAGCCAAACTTCCTTAAATACCCGTGTTTTCTTCCACATCTAAAACATCGTCTCACAATACGAGTTGAAAACTTTGGTTTTTTTTGTGATTTTTCAATTTGTGCCTTAGTAGCCATAATTTTTTAAATATGTTTTATGTTTTTATCGGGAATCCAAGTAATTTTAACAATCCCAATCCTTGCTCCTTTGTTTTTGCTTTTGTTACCACAGTTATTTCAAGTCCAAAAATAAATTTTACTTTTTCCGGAGAAATTTCCGGAAAAGAAATGTGTTCTTTTATAGCAATAGTTAAATTCCCTTCCTTATCAACCGATTTTGGTTCAATGCCTCTGAAATCGCGGGATCTCGGTAGGACAATATGTATCAACCGATCCAAAAAATCATACATTTTTTTTCTCCTTAATATAAGCATTGCTCCGACAGGCATGCCTTCGCGAACCTTAAAACTTGCAATTGATTTCTTTGCTTTAGTCAAAACTGGTCGTTGCCCGCAAATTAAAGTTAAATCCTGTAAAATCGCTTTTTGAATTTTTTCTTTTTCTGTTGAAGTTTTATTAGTAATTAAATTTCCAAAACCAGTGTTTATTGCCACCTTTACAAGTTTAGGAACAGACATAATATTCTTGTACCCAAACTTCTCTCGCATTGCAGGAACCACCTCTTTTTTATATTTTTCTTGTAATCTTAACATAATAATTTTATATTTCTCCTCCGCATTTTTTACATATTCTGTATTTTTTCTTGCCTTCAATTTTGTATCCAATTCTTGTGGCTTTTCCGCATTTTGAACAAATAAGTTTTACATTGGAAACGGAAATCTTACCGGGCATTTCAACTATTTGCCCTTTTTCTCCGCTTTTCTTGGGCCGAACATGCTTCTTTCTTATGTTTATTCCTTCTATGATAATTCTCTGTTCTTTTGGAAATACCTGAATAACCTTGCCCTTTCTGGCGCGGTCTTTTCCTGAAATTATTAAAACATTGTCATTTTTACGTATTTTCATACTATGTCTTTTGCCATTCCGGCAATTTTATCATACCCTTTTTCTTTTATTTCACGGGCAATCGGTCCTAAAACTCTTCCTCCTTTTGGATTTTTCGTTTTACCGTCTAAAATTACTACGGCATTCTCGTCAAAACGGATATAAGAACCGTCTGCTCGGCGATATTCCTTTTTCTGCCTCACGATTACCGCTCTTACTTTATCATGTTTTTTAACTATTTTTCTTGGTTCGGCTTTTTTAACTGCTGCAACAATAACATCTCCGATTTGAGCATATCTCTTGCGAGTACCTCCCAAAATCTGAAAACACTGGACTATTTTCGCTCCGGTATTATCACATACTTTTAACATTGTCTGTGTCTGAATCATATTAATTTAATAACTCTCCAACTCTTCCATTTACTCAAGGGTTTTGTTTCTTCTATAATAACCTTATCTCCAACCTTAAATTCGTCTTTCTCGTCGTGAGCCTTGTATTTTTTACGCACCTTAAATCTCTGTTGATATTTAGGATGCTTTTTCATTCGCTCTACCTTAACCACGACTGTCTTTGACATCTTATTTGATACTATTATTCCTGTTAATTGACGTTTAGGCATGTTTGCTTACACTTACTTTATTATGGTTAAAATTCTCGCGATGTCTCTTCTTGTCATACGGATCTCTCTAACATTCTTTACTTTACCAGAAGCCAAATCAAACCGCAATTGCCGTAGTTTTTCTCGGCTGTCTTGAAGTAATTTTTGAAGTTCCAATTTTGATTTTTGTCGTATTTCTGTAATTTTCATTGTTTAATGAATTTGGTTTTAATGGGAAATTTATCTGACGCTCGGGCAAAACATTCTCTTGCCAGATCTTCTTCTATTCCATCTATTTCAAAAATAATCCTGCCCGGTTTTATAGGAAAACAATAAAATTCCACGCTCCCTTTACCGCCACCCATAGGCACTTCGGTTCCTTTTCTAGTTACCGGCTTACCGGGAAAAATCCGTATCCAAAGCTTTCCCCGTTTTTTTAAGTATCTAATGATAGCCCGCCTTCCCGCTTCAATCTGACGCGCAGAAATCCATTTACTTTCTAACGCTTTCAAACCATAACTACCGAATTCCAATTCGGTTCCTCTGCTCTCTATTCCTTTTGACCGCCCCTTATTCCATTTACGATGTTTGACTTTCTTTGGTGTAAGCATAATTCTATAAACGGAAAGTAATTTTAGGAGTATCCGTAGGAGCACTTTGAGGCAAAATTGCTTGGTTTGCCAGAGCTTCGCTCTGGCAAAATTTTGCCGAAAACTGAGTAAGCGAGCTCGCTGGAAGCGAGCGAACGTCTCCTACGGATACTACTAAAATTACTTTTCATATCAAAATTTGTCGCCTTTGTATATCCATACTTTTACTCCTATTACTCCAAAAGTGCAATATGCCTGCGCAGTTCCATAGTCAATATCAGCCCTTAATGTCTGACGCGGCAAACGGCCTTTTTTTAACCACTCTCTTCGCGCGATCTCTGCTCCATTCAAACGACCAGAAACTTCCACTCTTGCTCCTTTAATAAACTTGTAAGCCATAATTTTGTCCAACCCCTGTTTTAAGACCCTTCTGTAAGGAAGCCGTTTTTCTAATTGTGAAGCAATCCACTGGCTTGATAAAGTTGCTTTGGACCAGGGTTCTCTAATCTCTTTAATCTCAATTTTTATTTCCTTGCCTTTATCTTTGCCTTTTTTATCCGTGTCTTTTTGCTTCTCTGCTAACTGAATCTCGGAAGCCGCAATATCTGCGGCAACCACAGATTTTCTATAAGGACTTTTTCCTTTTACAATTTCTTTTTCCAATTGGTTTTTTAATTCTTCTACTCCTTTTCCCCCTCTTCCAATAATAAGACCCGGCCTTGAAGCATTAATGATAATATTTACTTTACCTGAAAACTTTTCAATTTCAATACTTTGAATCCCGCAATCTTTTAAGCGGTTCTCTAAAAATTTTCTAATCTTAAAATCCTCCTCTAAATATTCTGAGAAGTTATTTTTAACTTGCCATCGTGACATCCAATCATTGGCTTCCCTTAAACGATATACTTTTGGGTGAACTCTATGACTCATACTTTTTGCGAAGCAAAAGGTTAAAAGGCCTTGCGCCTAAATACTCTTTTTAATCCTCTTGCTACTTTTGGTTTTTGTTTCTCAAATCTTAATTTTCTTTCCTGCTCTCTTTTCTTTGCCACTTTTTTATCTACTGTTACATCCGATGCTTTGGTTTTTTCAATCTTTTCAATTACTTTTTTTGGAAAAAGTTTTTTCTTTTTTCCAATATCTTTTTTTTCAATTTCGTCCAAGACCACTGTGATATGTGATGTTCTTTTTAGAATTTCATTCGCCCGACCACGTGACCGTGGCCGCCATCTTTTTGATTTCGGTCCCTCGTCCACTAAAATCTTGGAGATATAAAGATTTGTTTCATTAAGTTGAAAATTATTTTTGGCATTAGCCAACGCGCTTCTTAAAAGTTTTAATAATATCTGACTTGCCTTTTTATTAGTGAACTCCAAAATCCCTTGAGATTGCTCAACTGATTTTCCCCGCATTAAATCAGCAACCAGACGAACTTTACGGGGAGCAATATGTAAATAACGCAATTTTGCTGTAATTATCATAGTTATTTTGTCTTTTCAGTTTCTTTTTGCTTTGCTTTTGTCTCTTGTTCTCTCTGCATTTTTCCACCATGTCTCACAAACTTGGTAGTGGGGGCAAATTCACCTAATTTATGGCCTACCATATCTTCAGTAATGTAAACCGGAACATGTTCTTTGCCATTATGAACTCCAAAAGTAAAACCTACCATTTCTGGAGAGATAGCGCAAGCCCTTGACCAGGTTTTAATTATAACCCTATCGTCTTTTTTTATTTTGCTTATTTTTTTTAATAATTTTGGATCCACGAAAGGACCCTTCTTTAATGACCGAGCCATAATACTGAATGAATTTTCAATTATCAATGATCAATTTTCAATGAATTTTCAATTCCTCAATTTTCAATGAAAAAAATTAATTAATTTGTTTGAAAATTGGAATTTGATAATTGATTGATAATTGAAAATTGAAAATTGAAAATTAATAAATAATGAACAATAAATTGTAGACGATAAATAGTTTTACTTCTTTCGTTTCTTATGCCGTCGTTTAATTATCAACTTGTCTGTCCATTTCTTTCGTCTTGTTCTCTTGCCTAAAGCCGGTTTTCCCCAAGGGGTTTTAGGATGTGGCATACCTGCTCCAGCCCTTCCTTCTCCTCCTCCCATTGGATGATCGCAAGGATTCATAGCGCTTCCCCTAACAGTTGGTCTTTTGCCTAAATATCTATTTCTTCCGGCTTTTCCTTTTACAATAAAACGATATTCTGAATTTGAAACAGCTCCTATTGAAGCAAAACACTCATTGAGTATTTTTCTGGCTTCTGTAGAAGGCATTACTAAATGCGTATATCTATCTTCCTGTGCTAAAACCTTTGCCGCAGCTCCTGCGCTCCTTACCATTTGTCCGCCATTTTGCGGCTTAATTTCAATATTATGAACCAAAGTTCCAACTGGAATATTTTTTAATTTCATCCGATTGCCCGGTTTAAGTTCGGCTTTTTCTGCAATAATAACTTCATCTCCAACCTTAATATCTTGAGGAGCCAAAATATATCCTTTTTTTTTGTCGGGATATTCCTTTAAGGCAATAAATGCGGAACGATTTGGATCGTATTCTAAAGCAATTATTTTTGACGGAATATCAAGTTTCTCCTGCGCAAAATCAAGCACCCGATAAAGCCGTTTTGCGCCGCCTCCCCTGTACCGTACTGTAATTCTACCGCTTGAAGTTCTTCCACCTTTCTTTTTAATCGGCTTAAGTAAGGACTTTTCAGGCCCTTTTTTCGTCAATATGGAAAAATCCGTGCCTTTCGCTCCTCTTTGTCCCGGTGTTGTTGGCTTGTATAATTTCATAAATTATCTTGGCAAAACCTCAATCTTTTGTCCTTCTTTCACTCTAATAATCGCCTTCTTATATCCTTTTCTCCAGCCGGTTATTCTGCCTAATCGTCTTTTTTTTCTGGGAACTTTAATAATATTAACATCTAAAACATCTACCCCGTAAGTATTTTCAATTGCTCTTTTTATTTCTGGTTTATTTGCCCTGTTTGAAACCTTAAAAGTGTACTGATTTTTTTCAACTAAATCAGTTGCTTTTTCTGAAATATGAACAACCTTCAAAACCTTCCAGCTTAAATCTGTTCCTTTTCTTTTTGGCTTTGGAATGCTAACTTTTTTAGGTTTTTCTACCTTCTTCTCTTTTTTTACTTCTTTTATTTCTTCTTTTTTTTCAACTTTCTTTTCTATCTTTTTTTCTTCTATTTTTTTTACTTTTGTCTCTTTCTCTATTTTTTTCTTTTTTTTGAAAAAATCAAAAATGCTCATATTTTGAAGGTTTGTTCTATTATATTTATTGCTTCTTTTGGAAACATTAGATATTTATGATTCAGTAAATCCAATACATTCAAATCTTTTGCCTGCATAATCGCTACCTTTGGGATATTCCTGGCTCCTAAAATCACATTTTTATCTATTTTTGGAAGCGCAATCAATAATTTTGAATTTAGGATTTTGAATTTAGGATTTTGAATAATTTTCGCCATCTCCTTTGTTTTTGCTTTTTCTATTTTTATTTCATCTAAAACAATCATTTCATTATCTTTTACTTTCTGGCTTAAAACCATAAACAATGCTTTTCTTCTCATCTTTTTTGGAATAATTTTTTTAAAATTTCTTTGGTTTGTTGGTCCAAATGTTACGCCGCCTCCAATCCAAATCGGTGAACGTCGGGAACCATGTCTTGCTCTTCCTGTTCCTTTTTGCCGCCAGGGTTTTCTGCCGCCACCTCTCACATCTCCTCTGTCTTTTGTGTGCGCAATAACAAGCCGTTGATTTGCCATTTGCGAAACCGCAACCTGATGAACTAAATCAGAATTAAAATCTAAACCGAATATCTCGTCGGGCAATTCAGTCGTATCTATTTCTTCACCTTTTTGATTGTAAATGGGAATTTTCATAATTTCTAATTGTCAAAGAGCGATTACTCTTGACAAAATATGCTGTGTTTATTTAATTTTCTCTACTGTTTTCAAAAATTTCTTAAAATCTTCTACATCATTTTGTAAAATATTATAAACTACTTTTTCATCTAAAGAAGGATAATTATGGATAGCTCGATTTCTAAATCCGATTATTTGAATCATTTTATTTTTAAAATTTTTATCTATTATTTTATTTTCAAAAAGTTTTTCTGGAATTTTATTATAACTTTCAATTTTGATTCCTTTCTCTGCTAAAATAAACTGGGAAATATCCAAAATTGCTTCAACTCCAGCCACTAATCCAAAACTGACTGCCCATAAATCTTCTATATTTTCTTTCAAATCCTTTAACCTTAACTTTTGAAGATTTTTTAACCCCTGATAAATTTCAATCAAATTATTCTTTTTGTCTTCTATTTTTTCCTTGGTTATTTTTGTCATAAAGTTCTTATTCTTTGACTTAATACTTCATTGTAAATATTACTCAAATGTAAATACTCTTCATATTCTTGTAATGTCCTAATTTGAAATAAAATTCTTGTTATTGTATTCTTAATATAAATCGGCTTTCCTTCTAAAATAACTGATTGTTTCAAGAGAGGTGAAGAAATATTAAGATTAACTATATTAATTTCTCTCTTTGGAAAAAAAGAAGAAAAGAAAACAATCATTTCTCCTTCTTTTTTTAGATATTGAGATGATTTTTCCTTTTTATCAAACAATATAGCAATGTCAACATCGCTTTCTTGATGAGCCTCACCCCGAGCAACTGAACCAAAAAGAAAAGCCAAAACCACTCCTTGCTTTTTAAGAAATTTTTTAATTTTTTCTTTAGGCAATTCTGCTTTTCCTGTCTCTTCGCCTTGTTGATTGTAAATGGGAATTTTCATAAATACTCTATAAATTCTTTTACTGATATTTTGGCTTGTCTTAAAATATTTCTCAAGGTTCCTAATTTCAAATCTTTATTGTGATATGGCACTGAAACCGGACAGGATTTATCGTCTTTGTATAAAATATAATGACTTCCAGTGATATGGTCTACAAAAAAATTGGCTCTCTTAAGAGCCTTGATAACTTTGGCGGATTTAACTCGTGGTAACTTAGGCATAAACCAAATCCCTACTTTTAATTTTTCTGGGTTTCTTAAATATTTCTACTTTATGAAATTCAGAAAATTCAAGAGGAATTGCTCGTTTATGCTTTGCCAACACTTTAAGGTAACCTTCCATTGCATCTTTAATATTTTCCAATGCTTCCTCCATGGTATCACCTTCTGAAATACAACCCTGTAAGACCGGAACAGTTACCGTGTACCCACCTTCTTTTTGTGGCTCTAATTCTACTGTATAAGTTAACATATTCTCTATTTTTAAGTTTATTCTTTTTTGACAAAAAGTCAACAATTACTCCGAGCGAATTTCCAATAGTGTGCCGCGTCTGCCTGGGACAGCGCCTTTTACCGCAAGTAAATTATTTTCCTTGTCAATTTTAACTATCTTCAAATTTTTTACTGTTATTCTGTCAGCGCCCATTCTACCCGGCATTTTTCTTCCCTTAATAACTCTTTGCGGATATGCGCTTCCAACTGAGCCCAAAGTCCGTTGCTCATGCTTTACTCCGTGCGAAGCATTTCTCCCGTGAAACCCCCATCTTTTTACTGCTCCCTGAAAACCCTTTCCTTTGGAAATCCCGGAAATCTTTACCTTATCCCCTTCCTGAAAAAAAGCAACATCAATCCTGTCTCCGACTTTTAATTTTTGTTCGTTGTCCGAGATTCGTTGTTCCTTAAGATACTTAAACTCTTTTCCTTTCATTGTTTTTTTAATTTTATTCTTTTTTTCTATTTTCTCAAATCCAATTTGAACCGCCTCATACTTATCTTTATCAGCTATTTTAATTTGAGTGACTACACAAGGACCTGCTTCAACTAAAGTCACGGGAATAACTTTTCCCTTTTCGCTAAATACTTGCGTCATTTCTATTTTTTTGCCTAAAATAAACTTCATATCATTTGCTTCGCAAATCGCTGATTTATGCTGATAAGGCTGATTTATGCTGATAATAGAAAATCGGGCATAGCCCGATTTTCTGTATGGCTATTAAAATATATTACATTTTGATTTCAATATCCACGCCAGCCGGCAAGGTTAAATTCGTTAAAGCGTCAATAATTTTCGGATTAGGATTCAAAATATCAACAAGTCGCTTATGAACTCTCATCTCGTACTGCTCCCGGCTATCCTTATGAATAAAAGAAGATCTGTTCACAGTATATTTATGAGTTTCGGTTGGCAAAGGAACAGGACCGGAAATTTCCGCTCCATATCGTAAAACGGTCTCAACAATTTGCCGAGTGCTGCTATCAATTACCTTATGGTCATAAGCCCGCAACCTAATCCTTAATTTGGGCTTATTTTTTTCTTCATCTACTTTCTTGGTTGACATCTTTAAAGAACGATATTTATTAAAATTCTAAATTCAAAATTCTACTTTATTACCTTGGTTACCACTCCCGCTCCTACGGTCTTTCCGCCTTCGCGAATAGCAAATCTCTGCTGCTCCTCCATAGCAATCGGGACAATCAGCTTAACTTTCAAATTCACAGTATCGCCCGGCATAACCATTTCCGTGCCTTCAGGCAAAGTTACATCACCGGTCACATCAGTGGTTCGGAAATAAAACTGCGGCTTATATCCTGCAAAGAAAGGAGAATGTCTGCCTCCTTCTTCTTTGGTTAAGATATAAATCTCTCCTTCAAATTCAGTATGCGGAGTAATTGATCCCGGCTTTGCCAAAACCTGTCCTCTTTCTATTTCTTCCTTTTTTAATCCGCGAAGCAAAACCCCGACATTATCCCCTGCTCTTCCTTCATCTAATATCTTATTAAACATTTCAACGCTCACTACTACGGTTTTTTGAGTAGGACGGATACCTACTAATTCTACTTCATCATTAGAATGGACTATTCCTCTTTCAATCCTTCCAGTAGGAACAGTGCCTCTACCTTCAATAGAGAAAACATCTTCAACAGCCATTAAAAACGGCTTGTCTATGTCCCGGGTAGGCTCTGGGATATAATCGTCCACTGCTTTGACTAACTCCAAAATTGGCTTTACCGCTTCGTCGTCCGCTGACTTTGCTTCTAACGCTTTCAAAGCCGAACCACGGATTATTGGAATTTCGTCTCCGGGGAAATCATATTTTTTCAAAAGTTCGCGAACCTCGGATTCCACTAAATCAATAATTTCCGCGTCGTCTACGGCATCGCATTTATTCAAAAATACAACTAAATATGGAAGGCCAACCTGGCGAGCCAAAAGAATATGCTCTCTGGTTTGAGGCATAGGACCATCAGGAGCGGAAACAACTAGAATTCCTCCGTCCATCTGAGCAGCGCCTGTTATCATATTTTTAATATAATCGGCATGTCCCGGGCAATCAATATGAGCGTAATGCCGCTTCTCTGTCTCATATTCCAAATGACAAACATTAATAGTTAATCCACGCGCCTTTTCTTCCGGAGCGGAATCAATCTGGTCAATAGACCTGTCCATAGCGGTTAAACCCTTTAATTTAAGGGTATGTAAAATAGCGGCGGTAAGAGTTGTCTTACCGTGGTCAACGTGGCCAATAGTGCCAATATTAACATGGGGCTTTGCCCTCTCAAATTTTTCTTTCTCAGCCATACTTGCTTCGCAAACCGCTGAATTTACGCTGAATTATACGCTGAATTTACGCTGATAATTTTTCAGCGTTTTATCGGCGTAGAAATCAACGACCAATCAGCGGTCGTTTAATTATATTTCTATTCTATTTGAAAATAAAAATAAAGTCAACCCCCAGTATATTATAGCGGTAAATCTTCAAGTTTTAAGTCCTCTTCTTCTAATTCTTCTTCTTCTTGGATTCTTCCTGGATTATCAGATTCGGATTCGGATAAAGAAGCTATCTTGCCCGCAGGAACCTGGTTGGATTTTTCTATAATTTTTTTATAATCGCCAAAACTCATTATTGCAAGCACCGGCTTGCCCTGCTCCACAATAATAAATTTCCCTCCGCCATTTTCTATTAAATTTTTGATTTCATCTAAAGTCAT
>DAOWLG010000010.1 GCA_030643485.1 Candidatus Nealsoniibacteriota bacterium
GCAGGCGGGGCTTCGCCCCGCCTGCCGATTCTTATCGCTTTTTCAGATTTTTTTTCTTGCTTTGATGGATTAAATTAGGTAAGATAATAGAGAAAGTTTGAAAGCGTTTAATTTGAGCACTCGTAATTTCGGAAACGAACTGATTATTTAACAGAGAAACAGAACTTTCTTTGTCGGGTTTTGCGCCGGATAGCCCAGCCCTGCTTCGCAGGGCTGGGCTTTTTTCATCGCCAAAATTCGGAAAATCCGCAGGATTTTCCGAATAAAAAAGATTGATTTTAATGTTTTCTGGCGAGTAAATTATTTTTTTAATGAATTTTTTAGCCAAAAGATTTTTCTCAAATCAATTGTGGATAACTCCACAATTGATAATTTTTTCTTTTTTCAAAAATGTGCTATAATGAAATTGCAACCAACCAAGAAGCACGCTTTGGATATAATAATAAAAATTATATCTCCAAACGGGCAACTTCTGTTCAATCGTGTGTTTCATACGGTTGGTTGCAACAGGGTTGCCCTTTTGGTTTCAAAAACATGAACAAAACAAAATTCAAAAATTGCGCTATCTATACGCGCGTCTCAACAGATATGCAGACGGAAAAAGAATTTTCATCTTGCGAAGCTCAAGAGGAAAAAATAAAGTCGTTCATCGCTAGTCAAAATAATTGGCAAGTTTTCAAAGTTTATTCCGACGCTGGCTATTCCGGAGCAAATATCAATCGTCCTGCTTTGCAGGAATTATTTCAGGACTTGAAAAAAGAAAAAATTGATATTATTTTGTCCTACAAAATTGATCGGCTCACTCGTTCGCCAAAAGATTTTTACCAATTGATCGAATTTTTTGAGCAATCAAAAATTGATTTTATTTCTATCACTGAAAGGTTTGATACCTCAACGCCATCAGGACGGCTCTTGAGAAACATAATACTTACCTTTGCTCAATTTGAGCGAGAACTAACATCAGAAAGAACGCGAGACAAATTATTGGAACGAGCTAAAAAAGGAATGTGGAACGGCGGAAGAGTGCCTTTTGGTTACATAAGAAAAAACAAAAAATTGGTCACTAACAAAAAGGAAGCTGAAATAATAAAATCAATTTTTGAAACTTATCTTGAAACCGGTTTTATAGGCAAGGTTTATGATTTTCTGAAAGAAAAAGATATTAAAGACAGACAAGGAAAAATTTTCTCTGCGTCATTTTTGGCCCGTATTTTGAGAAACATCACATATACTGGAAAAATCAAATACGCTAACAAAATTTATCAAGGTATACATCAGCCCATAATCTCTGAAGAAATTTTTAATATTGCTCAAAAAATTCACAAAAAGAGAATAAGGAAATTTAGAGTGTATAAAAATTTTCTTTTTGGCGGTTTAGTTAATTGTAAAAATTGCGGTTATAAAATGAGCCCTTGTTTTACCAACAAATGGAAACAAAGAAAACTAAAAAGGTATTATTACTATCGCTGCACTTGCGTCAACAAAAAGGGTTGGCAGGCTTGTTCTGTCAAAAATGTCTCGGCTAACAGATTAGAGAAATATATTTTGGAAAATTTAGAGCGGATTTCTTTGGACAAAAACTACATTGAAAATTTTGTTTTTCTGTTAAATAATCAGTTCGTTTCCGAAATTACGAGTGGGCGGTACAGGACTCGAACCTGTGGCCTCTTCAATGTCACTGAAACGCTCTAACCAACTGAGCTAACCGCCCGATTTCTAAACTAATCCATAAATGACGATGATTTCCAGAATTTTAATTTTAATTTGAAGCCGTCAGAATCAGACGGCGTTTCAAAAATCTGCGTAAGCTCTTTTTCAAATCCAGGCAGTATTACGCTTGAATAATCTTTTAACCAGTGTTCAATGTTTGGTCTGTAAGTGTCAAAAGTTCTGTTTTGGCTGTCTATTAAAATTTTACTTCCCAAACGCGAGGTATTTTTTCCGGTATTTTTGATTAAAAATTTTACTTCCACAAACTTGCCTGTTGTTGTTAAATCTTTTACTTTTGACGGGTCTATTGGAGGGGAGGTCATTTCATCTGCCTTCAAAACATTTCCTCTGTCTTTGATTTCCGTGATTTTACAACTTATTCCTCGTTTTACTATTTCTTGTTCAGAATTGCAAACAATTTTTGTTTCAGAAATTTTACTCATTCCAAACGTAAACCCGAAAAACAGCAGGGCTGTTAAAATTATTCCTGTCGCGCTTCCTATTATTGCTATTAAAAAAAATTTATGTTCTTGCGTCATAAAAATTTATGTGGGCGCGGCAGGATTCGAACCTGCGAAACCACTGACTTATAAGATCAGCGCTCTGACCGCTGAGCTACGCGCCCGATATCTTAACAGGTCTGTAAGCCGAATTCTGTGCCAATTGCGAAAAACAATTGGCGGTAATCATTTATCTGTGCCCAAGATTACTCCAGGGCTTAAGCGAACTACTTTTTCCTTTCGGCAAATCCGGAGATTGTCGAAAAGTTTGTTCTTGCACCTGATAAGGATTTGGCCGTTTCACCCCTCGCTTTGTTTGAATAAATCCAAACTTATACGAGGAATACCCAGCCACTCAATAAATTGAGTACTGGGTGCTCAACCTTTCGGTTTTGCACGTCACTGCTCGCACCTCTCCCCACCCTTGTATGTAAGGGCAGAGGACGGCTGTTAGCCGCTATCTTTTTAGACCCCGCGGAAGCGGAAGAATAGGTGTTCGGACTTTCCTCCAAGCATAAAAAATATGCTCAGCGATTACCCGACCTGTTAAGACAAATACATTTTAGCAATTTACAGGGCTTTTGTCAAACCTAAATTTAGGGTAGAATTATAGTATGGAATTCTATTCAAACCGTGAAAAAAAATTAGTTATAGAAATAGACGGGAATAAATGGTTGCGCGGCCCTATTAAGACGCATTTTATTAGTTCCATTGATAAATTAGAAAATGTTATTGAAAAATATGTTTTACCCTGTTCTCAGAAAACAGATATAATTGTTCTCTGCCAAAAAATTGTTTCTATAACGCAAAATCGTATTATTCATAAGAAAGATATAAAGGTAGGGTATTGGGCTAAGTTTTTATCTAAATTTGTGAAAAAAACGCGTTATGGATTTTCAGTTGGAAATCCTTTGAAAATGCAGACAGCTATTAATTTAGCCGGATTGCCCAGAATTTTATTTGCCGGTATCTGCGGTAGTGTTGCTAAAATTTTTGGAATTTCCGGAATTTTTTACAGGATTGCCGGCCATCAAATTAACCAAATAGACGGATTTTACGGAAAAGCATTTCCAGAGTACGCTGATTTGGGCATATTGGGTTTAGATAAAAAATTCAGCAATGATTTTTGCGATAAATTAAAAAATAAATATGGTTTTTCTTTTGTTATAGCGGATATAAATGACTTGGGCGGCAATATTTTAGGAAAAAGCAAAGAACTGGAAGGAAAAGAAAAAATAATACTTCAAATTTTAAAAGATAATCCGGCCGGACAATCAGACCAGCAGACGCCGATAATAATTTTGCGAGAGATATAAAATATGAAAATTTTTGGAATTTTAAATACACAGGCAAAAAATGTTAATTCTGCGGCTTTAATTTTAGGCGCGGCTTTTCTTGTAAGCGCGGTTTTAGGGTTTTTGCGTGACCGATTATTAGCCGGCACTTTTGGTATTGGCAATGAACTAGACATATATTATGCCGCTTTTCGGGTTCCGGATTTCATTACTATGGCAATGATAATTGGCGCTATCTCCGCGGCAATTATTCCTATTTTTAGCGAACGCTTGGTCCGCTCCCAACAGGAAGCGTGGAAATATTTTTCTAACCTCTTAAATTTATTTTTAGTTATTGTAGTAATATCCTGCGGAATTCTGTTTATTATTGCGCCTTATCTTATTTCTTTAATTGCCCCGGGATTTTCTGAAGAAAAAATGGCTCTCACTGTTATACTTACGCGGATAATGTTTTTAAGTCCGATTTTATTGGGAATAAGCAATATTATATCCGGAATTTTAAGGGTTTTCAAAAGATTTTTCATAACCGCGCTTACTCCTATAATATACAACTTGGGAATTATTTTTGGAATTTTGGTTTTTGTTCCCAGAATTGGAATTACAGGATTGGCTTGGGGAGTGGTTTTAGGGGGTGCGCTTCACCTTTTAATTCAATTGCCGATATTATTCAAAGTCGGATTTAAGTTTCAGAAAATTTTGAATTTTGGCGATCCTGGTTTTGTAAAAACAATAAAACTTACTATTCCCCGTTCCATTGGCCTTGTTGCAAGCCAGATAAATTTGATAGTGGTTACTATTATCGCTTCGGGCTTGGCTGTGGGAAGTTTGGCAGTATTTAATTTAGCGCAGAGTTTGAGCCGTCCTATTTTCAGTTTAGTCGCGGTTTCTTTTTCCGCAGCGGCTTTTCCTTTATTGAGCTTATCCTTTTCCCAAAAAAGTGATGAAAAGTTCAAGCAAACCTTTTTTCCTGTTTTCTATAAAATTCTTTTTTTATCTTTGGGTTTGAGCGCCCTGCTTTTTATCTTTAGAAAAGAAGCAGTGGATATTATTTACAGAGTAGGCAAGTTTGGAGCCGCAGACGTCGGGCTTACTTCCGCGTGCTTGGGAATGTTTTGTATTGGGATTTTTGCACAGGGATTGGTTCTTTTAATTGCCAAAGCGTTTTACGCCAGGCAGAATACCAAAATTCCGGCTTTGGCAAGTATAGCGGGAATGCTTGTTAATGTTGTTTTGTGTTTGGGTTTGGTCCGTTTATTTTCTTTTTCTAATCCTTTTCAGCAGGGCTTAATAAATTTTTTGAATATCCAAAATTTACAAAATATTGAAATTATCGGACTGCCTTTGGCGCTGTCCATTTCCGCCATATTTCAGCTTTGCCTGCTTTTGATTTTTTTCAAAAAAATTACCAAATTTTCATTTTGATTGCGAGTGGCGATGTCGGACATCGCCTTTTTTGTTTTTTCCTTTCTCTTTATTTTTATTGACTATTGGAATTTTTCGAAGTATTATTAAAAATAATAGTTATAGGTATATGAATTTTGAAGAAATCAAACAAAAAATAAGACCGATTTTTGAAAAAGATAAAGACATTCTCTTTGTCTATCTTTTTGGTTCTCAAGTTACTGGAAAAATAAATTTTGAAAGCGATATAGATGTCGCGGTATTTTTAGACGAAAAAAGAGTCAGTGATATATTTAAAAAACGGCTTTTATTAATTGGGAAACTTGAAGGAATTCTAAAGACAACGACAGAAGTTGTAATCCTTAATGAAATAAAATCCATTTTTTTTAAATTTGTAATTATTAAAGAAGGGAAAGTTATTTTTGAAAGAGATCAGGGAAAAAGAAAAGATTTTGAATTTAGAACAATGCAGGAATATTACGATTATGAACCCTTTCTAAAAGAATATAATAAGTCCTATATAAAAAGGGAATTAGCTAAATTATGACTCAATTATCTCGTCAAAAAATTTCTGAAAAGTTACAATTGATGGATAAATACATTTTCTATCTTGAACAGTTAAAAACAGAGATAAAAGATGAAAAGCAATTTTCAAATGATTTTCACCTTTTTGGTTTGGCAGAAAGATATCTTCAACTCTCAACTCAAGTGATAATTGATATTTTGAATTTAATAATTATTGAAGAAGGCATGGAAAAACCAGAAAATAATCAGGAGATAATATCTGTTCTCTTTAATAATAATATTATTTCTGAGAATTTAGCATCACGATTAGATGGAATGGTGGGTTTTCGTAATATTTTAGTGCATGAGTATGGCAAAATTGATAAAAAAAGAATATATCAATATCTGATAGAAAAAGCCGGTGATTTCCAAATTTTCAAAAAAGAAATCCTAAAGTGGTTGGAATGAAGCCCAGACCTTTTTGGTAAGATATTAAACCCCGCCCAACCTCGCTTTACTTGAAAATATAAAAATAAAAATTAATGAGGGACATTCCAGAGCAACGACCGTTGCTCTGGAATGTCCCGCTTGCTGAAATAAAAAAAAGGCGATGTCCGACATCGCCTTTTTTGTTTTGTAGAAAAATTGCGCTAGAAAGATGAAAAATTGGCAATGGGGGTTGCCCCCACACTAATATATTAGTGTGGGGGGTTGACAAAAAATAATGGTGTGCTATAATTTGGGTGAGGTGAAAGAATAAAAAATGAAAAAAGGAGAAGAAGGAAAAGGAGAGGATGTGTCCGGAGTGATTATAGTAGGAGCGACAGGAGAAGAGAAAACAGAGATGTCAGAGGAAAATCAAAAAATCGTTGAAATCTTTGGGAAGTTGGAAAGCGGAAAAATTGTGATTGAGCAAGCGATAGACATGGCGATAGATATAGACTCGCGAGAGGAAATGGTCAATTTGGCGGGAGTAATCAAGGATATCGTGAATTTTCAGCTAAAACAAGTGGCAGAGAATAGACAAAAGCACAAAAGGCAAGAAGCAGAGAGATATGTAGAAAATTGGGCAGGAGATATGTTAGTGATATACAGATTCGCACTGGCACAGAAGAATCTCAGCAACATCAGTAAGAAGTGGTTAGCCGGACAAGAGATAGGAGCAGCGGAAGCACAAGTGAAAAAGTTAGAACCAGCAGTAGACAGAGTAATCAAGGACCGCGTGGATGAAATTTGCTCTCGCGCGCAATTCAATCTTGGCGAGAAAGAGGTCAAAGAGGTAGTAATAGGAGCAGTATCCGGAATAATGTTCCGGATGGCGGAAACAGAAGGAATAGAAGGAGGCGAGAAGTGATGGGAGGAGTAGCAGGTGCGCAATTCGGAAGAATGATAACGCGCGGAACTTCGACAAATAGAGTAATGGTAGTGATTATAGCGATTGCGTTAGTCGCCGGCGGTATTGGTACAGTGATTCATTTTTGGCCAGAGGGAGAAGTTGAACCGCTGACAGGAAATGCGACAGCAACGCCGACAGCGACAGCAATAGCAACGCCAGCGCCAGTAGGACCGACAGCAACGCCAGTTCCTGAGATAGAAGTAGAACCAGGAAGAGTAGAGAGTATTCCATTAGGAACTCAGCGATACCAGAAAAGTACAATTTCAATAGAAGCAGTAAGAGACATTAATGTTACAGTACCTTTGCCAGTAATTACGGTCGGAGAGATAGTGAGCCAAAGCACGATAAAATATGATAGTGTGACAGAGATAGGAATGACAGAAAGAATAGTTATTTTCCGTTATCCTGATAATGTTACAGTGAAACTACCAGTTCCAGAGATTGCCATAGAGACTGCTTAATTACGAGCATAAAAAGCGTGAGGCATAAAAATTTTAATCATTGCCCACGCTTTATTTTTTTTGTTTGACTATTAGAGTTCTTTGGAGTAGAATAAAAATAAACCCCAATAGGCACAGGGGAAACCCCACACCACTTTTGGAACAAAAGTGGTGAGGGGAAAGGTTGAACTAAAAGTATATAGCATTAGAAAAATAAAAAAAATTATGGAAATAGAAAAAGAACCATCAATTTCTCCCTCAACTCCTTTAGAACAAGGACAAGGGACAGAAGATTTAGATAAGGCTATTCGCGAAAAAGATCTTGGAAATCTGCGACCGCAGGAAAAAATCACAAAAAAGAAAAAAATAAAACAAGAGACATTAAAGGACACATTTGAAAGGACAGAAAAACAAAAAAAGGAAGTATTTGAAGAAAAAACAAAAAAAATAATGAAAGAAAGAGAGAAAAGAAGAGCCAAAGCATTGTGGGAAAAACAAGGTTTTAGTAAAAAAGAAATAGAAGAAAAAATTAGAGAAATGGAAGAGGAAAAGGGAAGCAAAGTGCCAAAAAAAATAGAAACAGAAATTGAGGAATTAAAGTTTCGATATAAAGAAGGAAAAATTTCCCCAGAAGAGATAAAAATGATGGGAAAAGAAAAATCAGAACTTACTGAAAAAGATATTTATAGAATAGATAAGGAACGTATAAAGCAAAAAGAAGAAAAAGAAAAAATAGAAGCAATAAAAAGAGAGGAAATGGAAAATAAAGCAAAAGAAGTAAAAAATGCCTTGAAAGAAGCAACTATGGAATTGGCTGTGGCAGATATGAATAATTATTTTGCCAAAGAAAAAGAAAGAAAAGGCGTTTCGTGGTTTTCAAGAAAAAGGGCGGCGAAGAAAGAGATAATTCAAACAGAGAGCATAAACGCAGAGAATGAATATAACGAGGAGCAAAAAAGGGTACATAATTTATTGCGCCAGAAAATAGCGTTAGAAGGACCGGAATTAGAAAAGGTGGGAGATTTATATGGAAATTTTATGAAAGGAACCGAAGATGTTGTGGATAGAATTTTTGCTGAAGATTTGAAAAAAGGAGAAATGACAACGGATGAAAAATGGGTAAAAATAAATGAAGTGCTTGGAAAAATATACAATAATGAAGAACTTCCGCAATGGTATATTGAGGAAACAAGGGAAAGCCATATAACATTAGAAGGAATGAAAGAAAGATGTCCTGAACTTAGAGAAGAAATAATAAGAGAAAAACTTAAATCCTATGATAACAAATGGGATAATGAGATGAAAAGAGTTAATGAAAGAATATCGGAAATACAAGGAGCGATAATAAAAGGTGAAAAGATCGGAAAAGCATTGAAAAAAAATCAGGAACAAAATAAAGAGAAAATTGAAAATCTGCCGCAAGAAAAGAAAAAATTAATGGAAAGATTAACATTCAAGCGATGGAGAGAAAAACATCCAAAGGCAGTTATTGCAATTGAAATTGGTATTGGCACAGCAATGATTGGTGGCTCATTTGTTTGTCCAATAGCAGGTCCATTAGCAGGATTTATGTACGGAAAATTAGGGCTTATGAGTGTGCCTGCGGCAGAATTTGGATGGCAGATTGTCGGAATTGGCGGTGGAGGAGCCGCTGCGGCTGCTGTCTCAAGTGTACGAGATTTAATTAGAAAAAGAAAAGAAGGAAAAATTATAGGTGTTGGAGAAGGGAAAACAGAAACAGAAACAGAAACAGAAACGGGCGCTACAGGCGAATATGCGTCAGGGTCGGAAATAGAAAAATTATCAAGCGAAGATGAGTTAGATGAGTTAAAGGAAACACGAAAGAAAACAAAAAAATATCTATTGAATTATCTTAATGCGATGGGAAGAGATCCAAAAACTAAAATGAATATATTTAAGAGACAAGAGCCAGGTAATTGGGAGTTCTATCAAAAATTGGTTAGAGAAAGGGTCAGCAAAAAAGAAATGGAAGAAATAACCATTAAAAATTATTTAAAGAAATTATGAACAATACAAAAGACAAAATAACAATTCAAGGAAAGGATTTAATAAAGGAATTGGGTTTGGAAGATTTGCCATTGGAAAAGCAGGAAAAGTTAATTAAAGAAATGAGCAATATGGTTTATGATAAGGTTCTTTTGCGCGTTATGGAAAATCTTTCTGGACAAGAAGCCAAAGAAATAAACGATTACTTGGACAACAAAGAATATGAAAAAGCGGATAAATATATCGCGGACAAGGTTCCTAATTTCGCGGCTATCTTGAAACAGGAAATAGAGAAGTTTGGCGAGGAAATGATAAAAAGAGTAAAATAATTGATATTTTTGTTTCTATGCCTGATTTTGTTTTTATTTTAATAGTTTTTTTTATAGTGGCAGCCGGAGTAGGGCTTTCTGTTTTTTTTATTAGAAAAGAATTATCAGGATTAAAGGAGAAAAAAGAAGAAGACCCTCGTTTTGTTTTTTTTCATCAGGAATTAAAGGAAATGCGGGAAGAAAGCGGAAAAGTTATCCGCGATTTTACTTTTCATATTAAGGATGTCGCTGCCCAGTTAGAAAAAGTTCACGGCGACCATCAGCATGTCAAAGATGTTAAAGTCCAGCTGGACAAGTTAACAGATGTTTTGGCTAATCCAAAACAAAGAGGAATCTTGGGCGAATATTTTTTGGAAACTTTGTTAAAAAATGTTTTCCAGCCCAACCAGTATAAACTTCAATATCAATTTAAGGACGGCAAGATCGTTGACGCGGTAATTTTTCTAAGAGATAAAATTATTCCGATTGATTCTAAATTTTCGTTGGAGAATTACAATAAAATCTTGGAAGAAAATGATTCTGCGCAGAAAGAGAAATTAGAAAAGATATTTAAGCAGGACTTAAAAAACAGAATTGACGAAACCGCAAAATATATTAGGCCGAATGAAGACACAATGGATTTTGCTTTTATGTTTATTCCGTCCGAAGGAATCTATTACGACTTGCTAATTAACCAAATTGGTGCTATAAAGATAAGTACCCGCGACTTGATTGAATACGCTTTCAAGGAAAAACATGTAATAATTGTTTCTCCCACTTCATTTTACGCTTATTTACAAACCGTGCTTCAGGGATTGAAAGCGCTACAAATAGAAGAGTCCGCAAAGCAAATACGAAAGCAGGTTGAAAATTTGCAA
The DNA here is from genome assembly GCA_030643485.1 of Candidatus Nealsoniibacteriota bacterium. Taxonomy (GTDB): domain Bacteria; phylum Patescibacteriota; class Minisyncoccia; order Minisyncoccales; family JAGMDC01; genus DAOWLG01. Next base: position 10,440 of record DAOWLG010000010.1, read on the forward strand.
AGGCATTTATTGAATTACAATTCTTTTTTATCGCGGCTTGGAAATAATCTTGCCACCACGGTTAACGCTTACAATCAGGCGCATAAAGAGTTTGTCAAAATAGACAAGGATATAGTGAAGATAGCCGAGGGAAAAAGAGAAATTGAACCATTGGAAATAGAGAAACCCGAACAATAATTTTTATGTTTGCAGTAATTAAAACAGGAGGGAAACAATATCTTGTTTCTCCCGGAGATAAAATTAAAATTGAGAAATTGAATGTTGATGAAAAACAAAAGGAAGTAGAATTTTCCGAGGTTTTATTATTGGAAAAAGATAAAAAATTAGAGATTGGTTCTCCGTTTATTAAAGGAGCAAAAGTGGTTGGAAAAGTTTTGAAGCAGGACAAGGCAAAAAAAGTGATTGTTTTCAAATACAAAGCCAAAAAACGCTACAAAGTAAAAAAGGGCCATCGCCAGCCCTATACCGAAGTAGAAATAATTTCAATTTAATCGCTTTCTTCATTTTCGCTCATTTCTTGTATTTCTTCTTTTTCTAAATTTCTAAAACTTGCTTGCTGTTCGTTAAAGTAAAGTTCTGTTTTGCCAATTGGCCCATTACGGTGCTTGGCAATAATAATATCAGCGATGTTTTTCCTGTCAGTATCCGGGTTGTAACGATCTTCGCGGTAGATAAATAAGACAACATCGCTATCCTGTTCCAAAGCCCCGGACTCGCGAAGGTCTGCTAATTTGGGAATTTGAGGGACGCGTTGTTCCACTGCCCGTGATAGCTGGGAAATTGCCAAAACAGGGATATTTAATTCCCGCGCTAAGCCCTTTAAGGAGCGCGAAATTTCAGTAATTTGCTGAACAGGGCTTGAACCGGGATTTTTTGGTTCCATCAATTGCAAATAATCAATTACAATTAATCCCAGCCCTTTTTCCATTTGAAGCCGTCGCGCCATTGCCCTCATTTGCAGGACATTGGAAGTTGCCGCGTCATCAATATAAATAGGCGCGTCAGACAGTATCCCCAATGCCTGCTGGATTCGGCTAAAATCATTGTCCTCGCCTTCGGAAGATAATCGGCCGGTTCTTAACCGCCATAAATCAATATTTGCCTGCGCCGCGATTAAGTGGTCCACAATCTGGTCTTTTGAAACCTCTAAACTAAATAAGCCGATTGGTATTTTATGATAGACAGCCGCGTGCCTGGCAAAATCCAGCGCCAAACTGGTTTTTCCTATTGACGGCCTTGCTGCTAAAATAATCAGGTCGGATTTTTGAAATCCGGATAATTTATTATCCAAAGCGGTAAATCCAGTAGGTACTCCTCTGGTTTCGCCTCTGTGTTTTGATAGATTATCCAACCGTTCAAACGCGTCTTCCAAAACAACTTTTACCGGCACAAAATTTTGAGAAAGCGATTTTTGGGCAATGCTAAAAATTCTTTTTTCCGCTTTATCTAAAAGAACATCAATATCTTCAACTTCATCATAACCCATACTGCCAATATCATAAGATGCTGCAATCAAATCCCGCAAAATTCTTTTTCGCTGGACTATTTTGGCGTAATTCACAACATGCAAGGCGTTTGGCACAAGATTGATTAGTTCAGTCAGATAACTGTTTCCTCCTATGTTTTCCAACTGGTCCCTTTCTTTAAGACGATTTGCGACCGAAAGCAAGTCAATCGGCTCTCCTTTTTCAAAAAGTTCTTGCATTGCGTAATAAATTTCTTGATGCAGTCCTTGATAAAAATCCCTGGATTGTAAAAAATCCACTACTTTTACAATAGCGTCTTTATTTATTAACAAAGACCCAAGCAGGGATTTTTCCGCTTCAATGCTTTGTGGAGGAAGTTTGTCTGGTAGTTCTGTCATCACTTTTAATATACTTTATTAAAAGATTTTGTCAAAATTTTTAATATGTCGGAAGTCCAGATTATGACAATGAAACATTAAGACCCACCGAGAAAATAAGTTTTACACTTGTGATTTTTAGATAGGGAGTGTATAATAAAAATAAGAAGTAATCTGTGGATAACTTTTATGACCCCGGAAAAATTTATCAAAATAAGTATTTTAGAAAAAAGAGCTAATGATGTTTTTGAATTGTCGCAGGAAATAGCTAGGGATTTAGATAACATTGAAAGCGAAGGAGATGTTGAAACAAAATTTATTCAGCCTCTCTTAAAAATTTTTGGCTATAGCGGTCGAGAATTAAGAAGCAAAAGATCTCATAAGACTCCGAAAGATATTTCTAAATTAGGAAAATCTTATATTCCCGATTTTGAGTTATTCGGTGATACATTGGGATTTATTTTAGATGCTAAAGAACCAAACGAAAAATTAGAAAATTGGAAAACAAAAATTCAAAATTACATTTCTGCTTTCAACACCAAGACACCACAGAATGCTCCATATATGATTTTTGGTGTTTTGGCAAATAATAAAGAAATTATTATCTATAAAAAAGAAGGAGAAAAAGTTTTTTCTACAAAAATAAACGATTTAGGAAAAAATCTAAAACAATGTCTTAATCTTGTTTCTTTTCTATCAAGAGAAATGATAGATTTTCCTAAAGACGAGGGGATATTAGGAAGGCCGTTTAATAGTGAGCACGAAATAAAAAAAGTAATTTGGACAATACAAAATGCTTATAGATCTGCTGGATTGTTAAACACATTTCAGCAACTTAATGAAATTGTAATACTGTTGTTGATAAAACACTACGAAGAGGAACGATTTTACAAAAATGGGCACGATATAGAAAATTACCGTTTATTGGCACTCAATCTTGAAAGAAACGCACCCGCGGACGAAGAAGATAGTTTGTATAATTATCTTAACGGAACACTCTTGAAAGAGGTAAAAAAACATTATCGTTCAAGTGGGTTATTTGAAGAAAATGATAAATTAGGTGGCTTTGGCATCAAACTTAGTAGAGAAATTTTACTTAATATTATACGCATACTCAATGTTTATTCTTTATCTGAAACAAAAATAGATTATAGGGGTTCTGCTTTTCAATCTATTCTGCGAGATACCATGAGAGGCGATGCGGGACAATATTTTACCCCAACTAATATAACCGAATTTTTAGTTAAAGCAATAGTAAATACATATAATATGAGAATTTTTGACCCAGCCTGTGGGACAGGTGGTTTTCTTATTTCAGCATATCGTAATGCTAAAAGTATTCTTGAAAATAAAAAACAAAATGGAGAAATGTCGCAAACAATTTATGATGATGAACTAGAAAAATTACAAAATGAATACTTAAAAGGTTATGATATTGACCCTATTGTCGCAAGAATTGCAAGAATGAATTTTATTTTATGGGGGGACGGTTCCACTGGCATAACACGGACAAGCACTATTACGGAAAATTTTACCGAGGAATACGATATTATTTTTAGCAATCCTCCTTTTGGTTCGCCAGAGCGAGACTCGAGCGTTTTGGAAGAATTAGGTTTTGGTGGCTTTAAGAACGCTCCACTTCAAGTTTTATTTTTAAGTAAGTTTCATCAAATGTTAAAGGCAGGTGGCAGATTAGGTGTGGTTTTACCAGAGTCAATTTTTGAAAATTCTGGCGAATTGTATAATAAAGCCCAAAAAATTTTCTTTGATAATTTTATTATAGAGGCAATTATAGATTTGCCAGAAGAAGCATTTGTCGCTTATAAATCGGCTCAAAAAACAATATTATTGATTGCCAGAAAAAAGATAGATGTTTCTGATAAACAGGGTCCTGTTTTTATCGCTACCCCTACGGATATAGGTATTGATAGAAGGGGAAGATATGTGCCAGAAGAAGATTATTTACTTTCAGGAACATTTGATTATTTTAGAGAATTTATTAAGCGACCAGTTAATGAAAATAAAGTATATTTTGCAGATAAAAAATTAGTATGTATGAAAATATCGTCCACTGATTTTTTGAAAGCTAAAAGATTTAATCCTTGGTTTTTTACAAAAGACTTATTTACGAAAGATATTAAAAAAGATTTTCCTGCTGGAACAGAATTAATAAAACTTGGTTCTATTGCCGATATAATAAATAAATCTGAACGAAAAATAAATAAAAAAAATTTACCATTGTTTGATAAAATTTTTTATGTAGAAATACGAGATGTCAATTCTAATATTGGACTTATTGTGAAATATGAAAAAGTTGAAGAACCTTCCAATCTACCAACCGCGGCAAAACAAGAATTAGATCTAAACGATTTGCTAATTTCTACTGTTCGTCCGTTAAATGGCGGGGTTGCAATTGTTGATTGGAAACCAAAAAATAAATCTATTATTATCGGGACAGAAGGTTTTGCTATCTTGAAATTAAAAAAAGATAGTAAAGTAACGCTTCCTTATCTATTAGCCTTGCTACGTTTTGATTTTTGTAGATATCAACTTCATGGTTATACATCTTCGCCTGGCGGTTATCCAAAAATAATGAGCAAAGAAGATATTTTGAAAATAGATATTCCTTTATTCCCTCAAAATGAAAGAAAAAAAATACATAACGATATGTTGAAAGTGATTGAATGTATGAAAGAAATTAGAGATATTAATAAAGGAATTTTTAATATTTCTAAATGAAACTCGTTTTCTCGGTGGGTCTTAATGTTTCATTGTCATAATCTGGACTTCCGACATATTTGCTATTTTTTTTTGATTCCGAGCCAGAGTTGCTGTCCGTTTATTTTGAGTTCTCTTTCAATGTCAAAAATTTGTTTTGGCATTTTTCCGATAATAAAATCTTTTGCCAAGATTTCCTGTAAAATAAATTCTTTATTTTTTGCCAAAATTTTATTTAAGTTTTCGTCGCCGAAATATCTGATTAGAACTTTGTGCTGGGGTTTATATCCCGCCTTTTTCCGCATTTCCTGAATTTGACGGATAACTTCGCGCGCTATTCCCTCTTCTTTTAATTTTGGAGTAATTTTCGTGTCCAATTCAACAGAAAGCTTGGACGAGACCCGTTCTCGTCCGCGTGCGGACGAGAACGGGTCTCGGGTATTTACTTCTTTTACATTGACTTCGTCTTTTATTAAATCCAATAATTCTTTTTCATTTCGTAATTCGTAATTCTTAATTCTTAATTCGTTTAAGGGTTGGCGAACCTTTATTCCCGCTTTTGCTCGCTGGGCAAGCGCTTCTGTCACAATTTTCCGTACTAAATCCATTTTTTCCTGTAATTTTTTATCAATCAATTTTTTATCTGCTTTTGGCCAGTCCTCCAAATGCGCTGACTTTTGCCCATTGATTTTTTGATATATCTCCTCGCTCAAAAATGGTATAAATGGCGATGTTAATTTGCTTAAAGTCAATAAAACCAAAGCCAGAGTTTGAGTTGCTTCTTTTATTTCTTGCTCATTTTTTGGTTTTTGGAAACGCTTGCGTGATCGTCTAATATACCATAAAGATAGGTCATTGATTACAAAATTATCAATATCCCTTGCCGCGGAAACAATGTCGTATTTATCTAATTTTTGCGTCACCCCTTCAATTAACCCGTTTAATTTAGAAATTATCCATCTATCTAAAATTTGTTTGGAAATTGAAAATTGAGAATTCATTGAAAATTGATCATTGAAAATTGAAAATTTTCTTTCAGCGTATGTTTCAAAGAAAGAATAAACATTCCAGAAAGTCATCACAAATTTTTTAAGCGATTTATCTATATCTTTTTCATTAAAAAGTTTTGAATCGCCGGGTTGGTTTATAGTGTAAAAATACCATCGGCAGGCGTCTGCCCCGTATTTTTCAATCATTTCCCAAGGATTAACCACATTTCCTTTTGATTTGGACATCTTTTCTCCATTTTTATCTAAAACATGACCCACTGAAATTACATTTTTGTAAGGCGACGCAAAGCCAAGCAGGGTAGATATTGCTAACAAAGTATAAAACCAACCTCTTGTCTGGTCTATTGCTTCGCAAATATAATCTGCTGGAAATTGATTTACTTGCCCTGCCTGCCCTGAGCGAAGTCGAAGGGAGCCTGCCGAAGGGTCAATTAAGTCTTTGTTTTCAAACGGATAGTGATATTGGGCAAACGGCATTGAACCGGAATCAAACCAAGCGTCCATTACCTCTGGAACCCGTTCCATTTTATTTCCGCATTTTTCACACTTGAAATTAACTTTGTCTATAAATGGCCTGTGTAGGTCAGTAATTTTCTTTCCGCTCAATTTTTTTAATTCCACGACCGAACCAATAACTGCTATATTTTTACATTTTTTACATTGCCAAACTGGTAAAGGGGTACCCCAATATCTTTCTCTGGAAACAGCCCAGTCCTTTAATTCATTTAACCACTCGCCAAACCTGCCATTTTTCAAATGCGCAGGAATCCAATTTATTTTTTGGTTATTTTTAATTAAATCCTTTTTAATCTCCGTTGTTTTAATAAACCAGGATTTTTTGGCGTAATAAAGCAGAGGCGTCTTGCATCTCCAGCAAAATGGATAGTCGTGTTCGTACATCTCTTGCTTAAACAACAGCCCTTGTTTTTCTAAATAATCTATAATAATTTTTTCTGTTTCCTGATTTTTTACAAATCTGCCTGCTAAATTGTACTTTGACAGGTCATTGACGAAACATCCTGTTTCGTCAACCGTATGAATTTTAGGTAGGTCTATTTTTTCACCTAACTTATAATCATCTTCTCCGTACATTATCGCCTCGTGAGCAATACCTGTGCCGTCTTCTGCTGTCACAAAATCAGCTGATGCAACATAATAAGCGTTTTTATCACTTTCTTGAATTGATTTTATTTTGAATAATGGATCGTATTGCAAACCAATTAAATCTTTGCCTTTGAATGTATCCACAATCTTACCTTTTATTCCACAATCCTTAATCTTATTTTTGACTAAAATAAGATATTCCTTGCCTGTTTTTATTTTGACATAAAAGAATTTCGGATTTACCGCAATCGCCACATTTCCAGGTAATGTCCAGGGAGTAGTGGTCCAAACCAGCAAATAAGTATTTTTTTGTTCTTTAACAGGAAATTTTACATAAACAGAGTTTTCTTTGACTTTTTTATATCCTTGTGCTACTTCATGAGAAGATAATGGAGTTCCGCATCTTGGACAATAAGGCACAACCCTATAATCTTGGCATAATAGTCCTTTGTCAAAAATTTGCTTTACAATCCACCAAACCGTCTCAATGTAATTTGAATCATATGTGATATACGGCTCTTTCATATCAAGCCAATAACCAATTTTTTCTGTTAATTTTTCCCATTCTGTTTTATATTGCCAAACCGATTCTTTACATTTTTTGTTGAATTTGGCAATTCCAAATTTTTCAATATCCTTTTTGTTTTTTATGCCTAATTTTTTTTCAACTTCCAATTCTACTGGCAAGCCATGTGTATCCCAGCCGGCTTTTCTTACAACTCTAAAACCTTTCATTGTTTTATATCTGCAGACAATATCCTTAAATACCCGCGCTTCAATATGATGAATACCCGGCCTGCCGTTGGCAGTTGGCGGTCCTTCATAAAAAACAAAATTTTCCGCTTTTGTCCGCTGTTTTACGCTTTTCTCAAAAACCTTATTCTCTTTCCAGAATTTCAAAACTTTTTTCTCAATTTTTACAAAATTATTTTCCATACATTATCATTTTACCAGTTTTAATGATTTTTTTCAAATGAAGAACCCCGACCGCTTGCGGTCGGGGTTCTTCATTTGTTTTTTATAGGCCTACTTAACAAATTCAATCCTTAGGGTTCGCTTGAAAACAGCGGCAATTTTTTGAAGCGTTTCAGTAGTAAAATTCTGCTGGCCGGTTTCAATTCTGGCGATAACGCTTTGGGTAGTATTTAATTTGTGAGCCAATTCTTTTTGGCTCAGCTTCTGTTGTTTCCGTAATTTAGCAATTTGATAAGCAATTTTAAGACATTGACTTTCTTCTTTATAAACCCTTTCAAATACTTTATTGTTCATCTGCCGAGACAAATATCTTTCAAAAGAAGGATATGTAATTTTTTTATCTTTAGTTTTCATATTTGATAAAGTTTTTATTTATTTTATAGTCCTCAAAATTATTTAGAGCGTGAACAATCTCTTGTTTTGGTGTTTTTGCTGTCTTTTTCAGGAAGGCATGAAGAAGGATTATTTGTTTTTTTTCTACTGTGATGTAAAAAATACGATGTCGGTTGCGAGAAAAATCTATCCGTAATTCGCGGATGCCTGAACGAATATAGCGGCTATATGGTTCGTCAAGCCGACCATCGCAATCACGAAGAAAAATTATATATACCGCAATTTTTGCCCTGTCTTTTACCGGTATTTTTTGAATATATTTCAAGACTGGAACTTGTTTTGTGCGACTATCCCGATAATAGCAAACCTTATATTCGCTGTGGCAATTCATTGATTAAAACCACACTATCGCTTTGTCAGCAGTATAGCATTTATGCTATATGTCTGTCAATAGGCGTAGTGTGAAAAACTTAAAATAATAAATAATTTCTATCCCACCCTACCACTCACTGTTTTTTAATTTTATTAATTCAAGGCAATCCCTCCATTTTTTTTAATTTTTTCTTTCATAGATTTATTTAAATTTTTTATTTTCTATATCTTAATCTTACCAGTTTTAATGATTTTTTTCAATCAAAAAACCGCGTTTCGCGGTTTTTTTGTGGTTTGTCCAATATCGGAAGTCCAGATTTAATATAAGTTATCCACAGTTGATGGTCTTTTATGTTCGGTAAATGTTCGGTATAATACAATAATGCCAACTCCAAGACAAAATCAAATTTTGAAATACATAAAAAAATACATAAAAGAAAAAGATTGCTCTCCTACTTTTGAAGAAATGGCAAAGCATTTTGGATTGGCAAAATCCACTATCCATCAACATATTAAATCTTTAGAGAAAAAGGATTATTTAAATAAATTAGATAATCAAGCACGTGCTATAGAAATTATAGAAAATAAAAAAATATCTGACTTAGTAAAAATCCCCCTACTCGGGACTATTGCCGCTGGGCAACCCATAGAGGCAATAGAAGTGCCAGAAAAAATTAAAATACAAAAAAATATGCTTTCAAAGTCAGGAGAACATTATGCCTTACGGGTTCACGGTAATAGTATGATTGACGAAGGAATTTATGATGGCGATATTGTTGTAATTAGGCGCCAGTCCGTAGCAGATAACGGGCAAACAGTAGTAGCGATTATTAATGATAATGAAGCCACGCTAAAAAAAATCTATCGAGAAAAAGATAGGTTTAGATTACAACCCGCCAATCCTTTGCTTTTTCCGATATATACGAAAGAATTAGAAGTAAGAGGGATTGTAGTAAAAATTATTAGAAATTTTGAAAGGCAAATTGAAAGAGAAAAGGTCTCAGACCATAAACTTCAAAGAAGAATTGATTATTCGTGGGATTTTAATGGCGCTAAGACTAAACCTTATACTCACGGCTTCCATACTTATCCGGCAATGTTTATTCCTCAAGTAGCGCAGAGATTGCTTTTAACCTACAGCCAAAAAGGAGACACTATTTGCGATATTTTTTGCGGTTCCGGCACTGCTTTAATTGAAAGCAGATTATTGGGCCGCGATTCTTTTGGAATTGATTTAAATCCATTAGCTACTTTTTTAGCAAAAATTAAAACAACACCAATAAATCCACGGTTGCTTTCAAAAGAGTATATTAAACTTTTAACGAGATTTGATAAAATCAAAAATGTTAAAGCAGAAAAACCGCGATTTAAAAATCTTGAATTTTGGTTTAAGGACAAAGTAATTGTAGAATTAGCCAAAATTAAAAAAGCAATCAAAAAAATAAAGGATAAAAAAATTCAAAATTTTTTCTTGGTTGCCTTTAGCGAAACTGTTAGAAAATCATCAAATACAAAAAACGGAGAATTTAAATTAGTGAGGATTAAAAAGGAAGATTTGGAAAAATACAATCCAAATGTGTTAAAAATTTTTAAGCAAAAAGTAGAGTTAAACATAAAAAGAATGGAAGATTTTTATCGAGATGTTGATAAAAATACTTGGGCTAAAGTTATACTTGGAGATTCTTCAAAAAACAAGGGCATCAAGGAAAATTCAATAGATTGTATTATTACCTCTCCGCCTTACGGCGACAGCAGAACAACAGTTGCTTATGGCCAATTTTCCAGGCTTTCAGCGCAATGGATAGATATTTTTGATAATCCGGATAATGCCTCTGGGGTAGATAATGAACTATTAGGCGGCAAGGCAACAAAAAATCTTGTCCATTTTCTTTCTTCAAATTACCTTTCAGAATCCTTAAAGAAAATTGCGAAAAAAGACGAGAAGCGAGCAAAAGATGTTTTAAGTTTTTATCTTGGATTGAATGATTGTTTGGTTAGGGCGTATAAAATATTAAAACCGAAAAAATATTTTTGCATTGTTATTGGCAACCGCTTAGTAAAACAGGTTAGAATACCGACTGATTTTATTATTGCCGAGTTGGCTCAAAAAATTGGATTCACTTGTGAAGATATATTCGTTAGAAATATCCCGGGAAAAAGAATGCCAATTAAAACATCGCCAACAAATATCGTTGGCGAATTAGAAGAAACAATAACAAGAGAAAGTATAGTTATATTGAGGAAAAGCTAAATCAATTTTTTCTTATTTTTGAAAGCGTAATAAAGTTTATTGATTTTTACTCTAAAGCCAGTGCCGTGATTTCTGACGCTTCCATTGGGCTTGTAATACATTCTAAAATCAACTACAATTTCATCTTTTTTAACCATTTTCTTAAATAACACAAAATCAAAATCAGTAAGTAAATAGGCCTCGTTAAAGTAAAAGTACTCTTTATTTTTGATTATTTTTCTATCAGCAAGGACATAGACCAAGGCAGGTAATTTATTATGGAATTTTTTTTCAACACTTTCCAAGTCCCAATAGATGTTTAGTCGCCTATCTCTTCCCTGAACCCTTATTTTGTCTTTTTCAACTGATAGTTTTAACCCTTGATTGTTATACTTTTTACAAGAGAGGGTGTTGTGTAATTCTTTTGATCTTTGGTTGTCTCTTTTTGAATAACCAAAATTATCAAGCAGTAACCTGTCACGATCTCCGCCTTTTGGCAATGGTTCTAATGTAAAAAGTGTAAGCATTGATGTTGCGTCTTTTCGGTATGCTTTGAGTTCCGCAACATTGGAAATATCGTGTAAAGGAATATTATTTTCTTGAATGCCAAGCAAATCTTCTAATGTTTTGCCAATTCCAGTATCGCCAGCCCTGTGAGATTTAATAAATCCTTGTTTTTCTATCTTTTGAAGTTTCTTTTTTAAAGCTTTTAAATCCATATTATTTTACAAAATAATGTGGTTTTTTGATTGTGGCTGCGGGGTTAGGATTCGGACCTAAATAGTCACCTCCAAGGGGTGATGTCCTACCATTAGACGACCCCGCAAGATTCAATTGCCGCCAATTCCAGAGGCAGCTGGGGTATGGAAGAATACTTTATTTTGTTTTCCGCGTCCATAAAAAGGTTTATGACGCGGTGAAGTTCATCCTCTTTTAATCCCGCGGTTTGTTTTTGAAGTTTTTGGAATTCTTCTTTGGTTAAACCCACAATAACAGGGATTTGATTATCAATGTCTTTTAATTCGCTTACTTTCAAAATAATGCCCTGCCTTAAATAATTAACCAAAGATTTGGCAAATTCCTGAACATCGCTTCCTTTGTCTATTATCTCATTCAAGAATTCAATCGCTTTTGCCGGTTTTTTTGCGCAAATAAAATCAAAAAAATTGCTCACTAAATTTATTTCCACTAATCCCAATAAATCCTTGATATCATTCGCTTTTATTTCTTTTTTATTGGCGATGGAAAAAGTTATTGCCTGGTCTAAAAAACCTTCAGCATCTCTCATTGCTCCTCCGGAATTCAGGGCAATCAGCTCCAAAGCCGGCTTTTCAATTTTAATTTTTTCTTTTTCGCAGATAAAGTTCAGTTTTTTTACAATTTCTTCAATAGTTAATTTTCTGAAATCAAATCTTTGGCACCTGGAAATAATAGTTGGAATCATTTTGTGAATTTCCGTGGTTGCCAAGACAAAAATAGCATGCGCGGGTGGTTCTTCCAGAGTTTTCAATAAAGCGTTCGCGGCTTCCTTTGTAAGCTGGTGAGCTTCATCAATAATAAAAACCCTGTATTGCGATTTAGTGGGAACGAATTTAATTCCTTGTTTCAGTTCTCTCATTTCGTCAATTCCCCGATGGGACGCAGCGTCTATTTCAATCAAATCCATAGAATTTCCCGCCATAATTTCCAGACAAGACGCACATTTATTACAGGGTTCGCAACTGGATATTAAATTTTTTGAGGATATCGGATTTTTGCAGTTGACTACTTTTGCCAGTATTCTGGCAATGGTTGTTTTGCCGGAACCTTTTGGGCCGGTAAATAAATAAGCGTGAGAAAGCATTCCAGATGAAACAGCATTTGTTATTGTTTTGACTACATGTTCCTGGCCAACAACTTCCGCAAATGTCTGCGGCCTGTATTTTCTGTATAAAACTAAATTGGACATATTATTATTTGAATACTATAAATTTATATCCGAAGAAGTTCCATGTCAATCCTGTAAAAGCCGCGGCAATTGCTCCAACGTTTGCCCAAATTTCAGGCGATAAACCAAATTGAGGGCTGATGGCGCAAACTATGAACGACGCGGTGCCGACATTGATTGCAAAACCCACAATACTTACTAAAAAGAACTGGAAAAATTCTTTTTTGTGTTGAGAATCAGAAACCTTTTTTTTCTTGAACCCCGTTAGATGTTTACTATCTAACGGGGTGAAAGTCCAAAATTTATTCCAGAAATAAGAATTTATTAGCGCTACTCCAAAAGAAATTGCCTTAAAAGCAGAATAGCCAAAACCAGAAGCAATTCCGAAAATTAAAATCAAGAGATTCAAAACGCCTAAATCAACAAAAGTGTTCAGCGCGCCGGTCAAGGCAAATTTTGCGCCTTGAAAAACTATGTGAAATTTTTTGCCAACAAGAAAAGCAATCCACAATCCAAGCAAAGATAGAATCGGGAAGGCAATCGGCAAAATCCAACAAAGCAAATCCATTTTTTCTATCGCAACATTTCTTAAAATAACAAGAAAACACAGCGCTACCGCTTCCCCGATAAACAAGGCAATAAATATGTCACTTTTTTTCATTATTTTATTTTATCAGAGTTGTCCAAAATTAACAAGGTCTTGATTTCAGTGCGTTTGTGTAGATGTCCGACATCTACACTTCTGCATCTACACTTTCAATTCACATACAACACTATTTTCCAGATTTTTCAAACTGTCTTTTTGCAATTCCCCATTTCTCTTTATTAAAAGTTATAAATGCTACAAAAACTGCTTTCCCGTTATTATTGATAATTTCTATCTTGCTTATATCAAATATAGAAATAGGATGATCGTGAACGTCAGTAGTAATTAAAAAAGCTCGTCCCTCATATTTTATTATTTGCGCGGCATATAGACAATCGCAATATGATATTTGTTTAAGGCTAATATCTGGATGAAGACATTTATAAATAGAAGAAATTAAGATTGCTAATTCAACATCATCTTCTTTTGTTGGAGTTATAGGAAATTATTTAATCCAGCTATCTAAAAAAATATAATCCACTTGATTGCCCGCGAATCCCCACATTCCCATTTGAAACCGAACATGGTAGAATAAAAGAATGAAAAACAAAACAAAAAAGTTCTCGCATCTTTCAAAAAGCGAGCGAGATGAAATTGTAATTCTCAAAAAAAAGAATTACTCGCTAAGAAACATAGCGTATGTTATTGGCAGGTCTGTATCAACTATTTCTGATGAGTTAAAGAGAAACAAAGTCAACGGAAAATA
>DAOWLG010000003.1 GCA_030643485.1 Candidatus Nealsoniibacteriota bacterium
ACCCAAAAGAATGGTTTTTTGAATTAACAAAAAAACAGTCAGAATTTTACGATAAAATTATCAGCGATTATTTTGGTGACCCTGATGATGGCGGCCGGTTCAAAGGTGCTGTCTACCGGCCTTTTGAATACGAGATAGATCGTGGGAAAATTGCTAATGACAAATTAACCCAAAAAGAAAATTTTCAGTATATTCAGCAGAGAAACTTGTATGACTTTATGCGGCGATTGGTTGTTAAAAGATTTGAAAGTTCTTTCGGGTCATTTAAACAAAGTATAAAAAACTTTAAAACAATTACCGAGGATGCATTGAACTTTATTAATAAAACAGGAAAATACATACTTGACCGCTCTCTTTTGGAAAAAATATATGATTTGGATTTAGAACAGATTGAGGAATATTTAAAAGATTACTCTGAAAAAATAAAAACAGGAGATTATCCAAAAAACCATAGAATTTACGAAGTGAATAAATTTAAATATAAAGACGACTTCATTGCTCACATGAAAGCTGACTTGGTTCTTTTTGATGATATTTTAAAGGAATTATCTGCATTAGACTTGGTAGAAAATGATCCCAAGACAGTCTGCTTATTAAGAAATATCAAGAGCGTTTTGGAACAAAAACCTAATGAAGGCGAACCCGGAAGAAAGATAATTGTCTTTTCCGAATATCTTGATACGGTGAAATATCTTAACCCAATACTGGAAAAGCACTTTGGCAGGAAATTGCTGGTGGTAGCCGGCGATCTGTCATCTAAAAAAATCTCCCAGATAAACAAGAATTTTGATGCTTCATATAGTAATCAAGAAAACGAATACGACATTTTGCTTACTTCTGACAAGATTTCTGAAGGCTTTAACCTAAACCGTGCAGGAATGGTAATTAATTATGATATCCCGTGGAATCCTGTAAGAGTTATTCAACGTGTTGGCCGCATAAATCGTATTAGCAAAAAGGTTTTTGATGAACTTTATATAGTAAATTTCTTTCCTACGGAAAAAGGTGCTGAATTGGTTAAATCGCGGGAAATTGCCGGCAACAAGATGTTTTTAATCCACAACACATTGGGCGAAGACGCAAAGATTTTCGATATTGATGAGGAACCAACCCTGGCAGGCTTATTCGAAAGGATTCAACAAAATCCTGATAAACTGGAAGAAGAAGGCTTTTACTCTAAAGCCCTGAAACAGTTTTTGGAAATACAAAAAGAAAATCCGGACTTGGTAAATAAGCTAAACAATTTTCCGCCGCGGGTAAAGGTTGCCAAGCAATTCAGCAACAATGAGCTTTTGGTCTTCTTTAAAAAGGGCAGGATATATATTTATGGTTTAAAATATAATGGCGATAGCAAGGTTCGACCTTATCAAGCCGCTTTTGAAGATATTTTTGACAAAATTGCCTGTGACAAGAATGAAAAGGCAATTTCTCTAACCAGCTCTTTTTGGAATTCGTATGACCAAATAAAGAAATTCAAAGAATACCGGCATGGCTCCGTCAGTGAGCAAAGTCTTGAACAAAAAGCATTAAATAATCTTAAAAGCTTTATTTCTAAGCCATGGGAAATGCTCCTGCCGTATTTAGATTTTTTGAGGACACTGCGGGAAGATATTATAGATTACGGCACGCTGTTTGATTATACTCTGCGCAGAATAGCCAATTTAGAGAGTAGAGACGAAAGCAAACAAAAGAAAACAGTTTCAGAAATCATCTCCCTAAAACAAGAGCTCGGGGAAGATTATTTGATAAAAGAAAAAGAGAGACAAAAAGATATTGCAAAAGAAATAATTATTGCCATTGAGAACCAAAAACTATGAGTAGAGAAATATTACAAAACATTATAAATAATTTTGAGACGGAAAGGTTTGTTCGGTTTTTTCGTGAAAAAAACCGTTCCTTTGCGCCTAAGAGAGAAGACCTGATTCAATATGAAGATAACAACTTTAAAAACGGCTTTAAATTGGGAGAGATTAAATTTGATAGCGGCGAACAAATGTTCGTTTGCGCTTTCCGAGCCAATCAATCGCTCTCTGAACGAAGCGGCAAAAAATCCCAGTATGAGAAAGCAAAAAAAATTCTCAAAGAAACGCAATCCGATGCCGGAATATTTATCTTTTATGACAGACAGAATAATTTCCGCTTTAGTTTAATTTACGCCAATTATCTGGGAACGCGGAGGGATTGGAGTAACTTCCGCCGTTTTACCTATTTTGTCAGCAAAAAAGAATTTACCAATAAAACATTTTTGCAAAGGATTGGCGATGGCAATTTCTCCTCATTGGAAAAAATTAAAGATGCCTTTTCGATATCTGCCGTAACAGATATTTTCTACAAAGATTTTTTTGTTGAATATAACAAGCTCGTTGAAGCAGTTAAAAAAAGAAACAAACTCGCAAATCTGGAAAAAGCTCGAAATTTTGTTCTTTTGTTCACCGTAAGAACCATTTTCTTGGGTTTCATCCAGAAAAAAGGCTGGATAGGAAACGATGAGAAGTTTATTCAAAATTTGCTTACTGAATACGAGGAAACATATTCAGGAAAGAATTTATTTTATAATAGATGGCTTATCCCACTTTTTTTTGAGGCGCTCAATTCCCCTCCCGGGAGAAAAGTTGCTTATAGCGATAATGATTTTTCTAAAGAAACAGAAAAGAAATTACAGATGGCACCTTACTTGAATGGAGGCCTATTTAAGCAAAAACCGGATTATGATGATCAGGGGTATTTAATCCCTGATAAAGAAATCAAAGATTTTTTTGATTTTCTTTTTTCTCATAATTTTACCATTGAAGAAAACTCCTACGAAGATGAAGATTTGCAGTTAAATCCGGAATTTTTAGGTATTATTTTTGAGCGTCTTGTTAATAAAGCAGATGGTGCAATCTACACACCGCGGACCGAAGTTGATTTAATATGCCGCATGAGTTTGGTTAAATGGCTCGAAAAGAATAGTGATTTACCTATTTCAAAAGCCAACTTATACGAACTCTTTTTCAGAGAAGGAGAAAAAAGAGAGGATCAGAAACACGGCAGTTTTTCCGAAAGAGAGATAAAGATAATACTGGAGTAGCTTGAAAACTTAACAATATGCGACCCTGCGGTCGGCTCAGGCGCTTTTTTGGTCGGTATGATGCAAGTGCTTGATGAGATAGAACTGAACTTAAAAGAAAGAATTAAGTTGAAAGATAACGATTCTTTTGAAAGAAAGAAAAGAATTATTGCCCAATCGCTTTACGGCGTGGAAGTTAAGGAATGGGCAGTCTGGATTTGTCATCTGCGGCTTTGGCTGTCGCTCTTTATAGAAACGCCTGATGAAATGAAAATTTCGTTTGAGCCGATTCTGCCAAGTCTTGATTTCAAAGTTCGGCAGGGAGATTCGCTGGTTCAGCGCGTAGGCAATAAAACCTTTCCGGTTTTAGGTCATGCTTTAATGGGCGAATCCATAAAAAGAAAAGTTACTCAATTAAAAAACCTTAAAAATGAATATTTTGGCAACAAAACACCCTTAAAGGATTGGGAGGTTAGACAAAGAGAGTTGGCGATATACAATGAAATCCTGCAAAGTGAAATCGTTGAAAAACAAAAAGAAAAAACCGGCTTGAAAAATGCCAAGCATGGAAAGACAGCTTCTTTATTTGGCGATGAATTTTTTCAGTCGGCGCAAAAGGAGTTGGATTTCAATAAAGGAAAGATAGAGCAGTTAGAAAGTGAAATAAACGAATTGATAGATCAAAAACAGAACATTTACAAAGATAAGCCGCTTATATGGAATATTGAGTTTGCTGAAATTTTTGTAGAAAAAGGCGGTTTTGATATCGTTATCGGCAATCCGCCCTATGTGCGGCAGGAAGAAATTGCTGATCCGACCGGAAAAATAAAGGACAAAAAGCAATACAAAGAGTTTTTGTCTGAAATGGTTAAGCTTGATTTCCACTCTGGTTTTCCGCCCAAAAGCAAGATTAACGCCCAATCTGACCTTTATACCTACTTTTACATCCGTGCCTTGCGCCTGTTAAATCCTAAAGGTATCCATACCTTTATCTGCTCTAATTCATGGCTTGATGTTGGATATGGTGTTTGGCTTCAGAAATTCTTGCTTGAACGAGCGCCGATAGAATGTATTATTGACAATCACGCCAAACGCAGTTTTGAAGCCGCTGATGTGAATACTATAATCTCTATCATTCATGCGCCAACAAAAAAAATAAATCCCGCTCATCTCGTTAAATTCATCGCATTCAAAAAACCATTTGAAGAATCAATCTTCTGGGGTATTCACTTGACTGATGTTGTTACTACATACCATGGTTTTTTGGTTTTCGCCCTCTCGTATGTTTAGCTATTCTGTCAAATGTTGTCGGTTCTATTTGTACTGCATTTTGAAGAAGTCTGTAGAACAGTTTAC
>DAOWLG010000050.1 GCA_030643485.1 Candidatus Nealsoniibacteriota bacterium
CTGCGAAAAAAGGCGGAAGAATTGCCAAAAACGCGCGTAAAGAATTAGAACAAAAAACCGGCAAAAAAGTAGTTTCTGGCGATAATTTCAAATTGCCGAAAGAAAAAATTAAAAGAATTAGCGACTTTTGAGAATAAAAAAATACTGGGTTTGAAATGGTGAACGGCTCTGAAAAGAAAAAATTACGAAATAGAATTATGAAAAAAGAAAACCAACAAAAAAATGAGAAAATTTTTTCTGTCTCGGATTATATTAAAATTGTAAACCAGGGATTAAAGACATTTAGATCAAAAATCATGGGAGAAGTAAGCGAGGTTAGTTTTGGTCCCACAGGCCATGTCTATTTCACACTGAAAGATGAAAAAGACGAGAGTATAATAAAGTGTGTAATCTGGAGATCTAGGTATGATATTTATAGCATTAAATTAGAAGAGGGGATTAAAATTATTGCCACTGGATATCCCGAAATATATGCGCCGTGGGGAAAACTATCTTTTATATCTGAAGTCATTGAACATGCAGGAGAAGGAACCTTGAAAAAAGAGTATGAAAAATTAAAAGAGAGATTAACCAAAGAGGGGCTTTTTGAAGAAGTTAAAAAACGGCCAATTCCAAAATATCCGCAGAAAGTCGGAATAATTACCTCAAAACAGGGAGCAGTTCTCGCCGATTTTTTAAATAATTTAGGAAGGTTTGGATTTAAAATTAAAATGATTGATTCTCGCGTTGAAGGACAAGCGGCAGTTGCCGACCTTTTATCATCAATCAAGACATTTAAGAAACGAGATATTGATGTATTAGTTATAATTCGCGGTGGCGGATCATTAGAATCAATGATGGCGTTTAATAATGAAATATTAGTTAGAGAGGTGACTGATTTTCCAGTCCCGGTAATTGCCGGTATTGGCCATCATAAAGATATGCCGTTAGTTGCCTTAGCGGCTGATGTTTCGGTATCTACCCCTACTGCCGCGACAAATCTTCTTAACGAATCATGGAAGCAATCCATTCTGTTTTTGGAAAGATATGAGAGGAACATTTTCAGCAGTTATCAAGATGTTTTAGGTAATATTCATTCAGAAATAAGCCAATCGCTTAATACTATTCGCGAAGCAGGGAGTTTAATTGTTAATAAATATAAAATGATTGAAAATGAATTAAAAATTTCATTCCAGAATTTTAAGAACGGTTTATCAAATGTTAATTTCAATTTGGATAATTCATTGAATAAATCTTTGTCCGGATTTCAATCATTATTATTAACGGTTAACCAACAGTTAGAACACTCTGAAAAAGTTATTACTCTTTGTAGTCCGGAACGGCAACTTGGACTTGGTTACAGTATTGCTCGGAGCAACGGCAAAATAATTAGACGGACAGAGAATATTAAGATAGGGGAGAATATAGATCTGCGAGTCATAAATGGAACAATTATTTCGGAAGTTAAAAATATTAATAAAATTAACAAAAAAAATGATAAAAGAAAAATCCGATGTTAAAAATTTAAATAATAATCTCAAACGACTGTCTGAAATTACTTATTGGTTTGATGGTCAAAAAGAGATTGATGTTGAAGAAGGATTAAAAAAAGTGAAAGAAGCTGTAGGGCTTATTAAGGTGAGCAAAAAGCGTCTCAAAGAGATTGAAAATGAGTTTGAAGAAGTAAAAAAAGAAGTGGAGCTTGAAGAAGATGATAATGGCGAGAAAGAGGACGGTGACGCTGTGGACGTAAAAAATATACCTTTTTGAGATGTCAAAATATGCCCTTAAATGATAGTGTCTTATTTGTGCTATAATTTTAATATAAAGAGCCCAATCGTTAAACAGGTTTTTCAACCTGTTTTTTATTTGTTAAATTGGTATAATACAATAAAGAATAAAATTTTTAGATGATATGAATAAAAAGCAAAAAGCATTAACTGAAATTTATAGAATTTGCCACAAGCAAAATGATTTTGTTTTTGATAATGATTTAGTAAAAAGAATTAGCAAGAAACATAAATTTGGAAATCCTTTTGATGTCACGAAGATTGATAGCACAGAAAAACTTCCAAAAATTATGTTGAAAAATAATGTTTTTATATTACATATTGGGGAAGGCGGGCACAAATTTATAAAAGGCATCAATAAGGGATATCATACTTTTGAAAAAATTGATGACAAAAATATAATTCAATGGAAATATAAAAAAAGTATATTAAACGAGTATGATACCAGCGAATCCAATATTTTATCTGTCGCCAGTAATCAAAAGATAATTCATAATTTTTTATATCAAGATATTAGCGCTCCTCTAAAAGTTTATAATGCCAGAAGGACTAAAACTTCTTTTGGTTACAAAATCGGCAAAGAAAAAATTAAAATGGATAATCTTCAAATGGAAATAGATTTAACTATAGAATATAATGGATTAGTAACTGTGTTTGAAGGTAAAAATAGTTTCGCAAAAGATTTTGCCATTTATCAAATTTATCACCCATTCTTATATTTTTCCAAATTAAAGAAAACGAATAAATTGCCAATTAAACAAATCTCAACTTGTTATATTTTGCGAAAGAAAATTAATAACAAGTCAATTTTGCGTTTGTATAATTATACTTTTGAAGACGAAAATGATATAACTTCAATTAAATTGCTCAAATCTGCTCAATATAATTTAATTAGAAAATAAATATGAATAAATTTTTTTTTAATAATGTTTACAATACAGATGTGATGGAAGTTTTGAAAGGATTGCCAGATAAAAGCATTGATATGGTTTATGGTGATCCAGATTATAATGTCGGTATAAAATATAATAATAAATCTTACACGAAAAATTTTAATGAATATATTGAATGGTATGCAGAATTAGCAAAAGAATCATTAAGAGTTTTGAAGGATGACGGCAATTTATTCTTTATTAATTATCCGAAGCAGAATGCCTATTTAAGAGTTAGATATTTAGACAAGGTTTGCTATAAAGTGTCGGACTATGTGTGGGTCTATAATACTAATGTTGGACATAGCTCAAAACGATTGACTACCGCTCACAGAAGTATTCTACATTGTCAAAAGACAAAAGATAATAAATTTTACAAAAAAAATATAGCTGTTCCATATCAAAATCCAACAGATAAGAGAATCTTAAAAAATATCGCCAATGGTTCAAAGGGGAGGATGCCTTATGATTGGTTTTATTTTGATTTAGTAAAAAATGTGTCAAAAGATAAAACATTTCATCCTTGCCAGATACCAAAAGGTTTAGTGGAAATGTTAATTAAAGCAAGCACCAAAGAGAACGGGAGTGTGTTTATTCTATTTGGTGGCTCGGGAAATGAAATTTTACTTTGCAAAGAATTAAAGAGACGGTTTATTTCTGCCGAGATTGATAAAAAATATTACAATATGATTCTTGATAGATTAAAGAATGGTGGCATTATCAGGAAGGATTATAAGTTGCAAGGAATAAATCACAATAAGGTAGAATTTTTTTATCCTCAAAAAGAATTGTTTTCCGTCAAATCAGTTAAAAAAATATTTGAGATTGCGAATTAAAAAAATTAAGTAGAGATAATATTAAACAGCAAATAATATGCGAGGTTGTCTATTGAGATTGAATCTCTATATCCTATGAATTATAAAAAACTACAATTACAATACGATAAAATTTATTCTTATTTTAAGAATACTACCGAACCTTTTGATTTTTTGGAATGGGATGGTAAAATTTTAAAAGTCTGGGGATATAACACTGTGGTTGAAAAGTATTGTTTTAGAGATTTGAGTTTTATATGGAAAAACAAAAAATAAGTCCAGCATTTTTTCATAGGGGTCACGGTGCTAAAATATTTTTAGTGATAGGTATTCTAAAAAAAGGTGTTGGATAAAAATATGGATAACAATAATAAAATTAATCCCATTTTTTGCTATTCCAATGTTCTTGAGAACATTGGAATAGATAAATTGAAATTATGGAGAACTTTTTGAAACCGATTAAGATTAAGATTTTCTATGACAAGAATTTGATAAAATAAGTTTATGGCAAAGAAAAATTTTCAATCTTATGTGATAAAAATCTATTGTATGAAATGTAAAACTCTTCTTTATAGATATAGAAAGGAGGGGCAGGGGCATTTAGTAAAATGTTACAAAGATGGAATTATTGAAGATAATACGAAAGGGGATTTAAGATGTCCTCAATGCGCGCAATTATTTGCAAGAGAAGATATGTATCATAATCGTGCAGCCAATAAAATAATTCAAGGAAAAGTTTATATGGAAAGATAAAATAAAAGAAACAAATAAAAAATCGCGCTTTGCGCGATTTTTTATTGACAAAAAGCAGTATTTTTGTTATCGTAAGAGAGTAATGTCGCGAGACTTTGTGCGACATTTTGTTTTTGTTAAATAATATTATGGACAAGATTAATATAAGAAATATCGCTATTATTGCTCATGTTGACCATGGAAAAACCACGCTGATAGACGCTTTGCTTCGCCAATCTAAGAGTGACTTGGGGAAAGATTTGGCTGATAAAATATGCATAATGGACAGCAATGAGTTGGAAAAGGAAAGAGGCATCACTATTTTTTCTAAAAATGCCGCGATTTATTATAACGGGACAAAAATCAATATCATTGACACTCCGGGCCACGCGGATTTTGGCGGAGAAGTGGAAAGAGTTTTAAATATGGCTGATGGCTGCTTATTGTTAGTTGACGCAAAAGAGGGACCCATGCAACAGACCAGATTTGTTTTGAAAAAAGCATTAGAAATGGGCCATAAAATTATCGTGGTGATCAATAAAATAGATAAACCAGGCGCGAGAATTGATTTTGTCTTAAACGCAACACTTGATTTGTTTTTAGAATTGGGTACGGACGAAAATGCTTTGAATTTCCCGGTTATTTATGCTTCTGGAAGACAAGGCAAAGCAAGTTTAGAGCCAAACCTTAATAAAATGACTGATATTATTCCTGTTTTTGACGCGATTCTCAAATATATTCCGTCACCTTCAGGTGATCCACAAAAGCCGTTACAGATGCTTGTTTCCTCTATTTCCGGAGACGATTTTAAGGGAAGGATTTGTATTGGCAGAATTCATAACGGCGTTATCAAGTCCGGGCAGGAAATAATCTACATTAACAAGCGCGGTCAAGCAAAGAAACACCGTTTAATTTCTTTAATGACCTTTTCCGGCCTAAACAGAGTTGAGAAAGACAAGGTTTCAGCCGGGGATATTGCGGCTTTGGCTGGCATACCGAATATAACTGTCGGGGAAACCATTTCCGACCCTTTAGATCCAAAAGCTCTGCCTTTAATTAACATAGAAGAGCCGACCGTAAAAATGACATTTTTGGTCAATAATTCTCCGTTTGCCGGTAAAGAAGGACAGTTTTCAACTTCGCGCCAACTAAAAGCAAGGCTCTATAAAGAATTGGAAACCGACGTCGCGTTAAACATTGAAGAGTTAACGAGCGTCAGTTGGACGGTTTCCGGACGAGGAGAATTGCATTTATCTATTTTCATTGAAAGAATACGCCGCGAGGGTTATGAATTACAGGTTTCCATGCCTCAGGTGATTGTTAAGGAAATTAATGGACAGAAAATGGTTCCGTTTGAAAAAGTTTATGTTGAAGTACCGGAGAAATTTCACGGTTCTGTTATTCAAAAAATGAATAGCCGAAAAGGTGAGTTGATTGATATGAAAAATGTTGATGGTATGGTTTTTTTGGAATTTATCATTCCGACTAAGGGACTTTTCGGATATCGGAGCGAATTTTTAACTGACACCAAAGGAATGGGCATTATCAGCACTAATTTTTATCAATATCAAAAGGATCCAGGCAATTGGAAAGAAAGAAATCATGGTTCTTTGGTAGCACATAAAACAGGTGTAACTAATTTATACGGATTGAGAAACGTTCAAGACCGTGGGGTTTTGTTTTTGGGGCCGAGTATCAAAGTCTATGAAGGTCAGGTTGTGGGTCAAAATTCAAGAAGCGAAGATATTAGAGTGAATGTCTGTAAAGAAAAACAGCTTTCAAATATGCGTTCACGCGGCGAAGGCACGACCGAGCATTTTAACGAGCCGAAAATTATGGGATTAGAAGATGCTCTAGTTTATATTAGCGATGACGAGTTTGTGGAAATCACTCCCAAAAATATCCGTATAAGAAAAGTATTTTTGAACGAAATCAGCGCGAAGCGAGCCGCTTTGGAGAAAAAAACCGATATGTTTGCGGGAAAATAGAAAAAGTTGTATAATACAATATTATGTTGAGTTTGTCACAAATTAAAAAAAATACTCAAGTGCTGGAATTTATCCGCCGAACCGAAATTACTCTCCAAGCCGTTAGATATAGCGAGCATGGTTTAAGACACTCCAATCTCGTAGCGGACAGGGCAAGGAGTATTGCGCAAGTAATTGGCTTAAAAGAAAATGAGCAGGAGTTGTGCGCTATTGCCGGGTTTTGTCATGATATGGGTAATTTTTTGGGCAGGACACAGCATCATTATTGGGGCGCTTTATTATTCCATCAAGTTTTTTGTAGCCAGGATATAAAAGATGTTAGTATAGTAATGCAGGCGATTGCTAATCATGACAAAGAGACAGAAATGAAATTTTCTAATCCTGTTTCAGCAGTGGTTGTGCTTGCCGATAAATCAGATGTTCATCGGTCCAGAGTTGGGAAAAAATCCATTGCCGAAATTCAAGCAGATATTCACAGCCGGGTTAATTTTGGCGCAACTTACAGTAAGATAAGAGTGGACAAGCAAAAAAAGAGAATAACTTTAGTGTTGAAGATTGACAAAAAAGTCGTGCCGATTATAGAATATTTTGAAATTTTTACTGACAGGATGCTTTATTGCCGCCAGGCAGCAGAATATCTTGGCTATAGATTCGGGTTGATTATTAATCAAGTAGAACTGCTTTGATATGAAATTCATCGCGCCAAAAATCAATGAGAGTGTTGTGAGTTTGGTAAGGAGATTTGGGTATGCGCCATTAGGTAGCGAGGGAGATGAGTTTAGTTGTGCAAGAGTCCTTGGAGATAGCAGGGGAGGATATCCCAGATTTCATCTTTTTGTAAAACAAGGAGATAATGGTTCTTTAATTTTTAATTTACATTTGGACCAGAAAAAACCTTCATATAAAGGTGTTTCCGCGCATAGCGGAGAATATAAAGGAGAAGTAATAGAAAAAGAAAAACAAAGAATTATGAGTATTATATAAGGATTAAGATAGGTGAGGAAGAATTATTTAAGGCATCCGCAAAGTAAAAAAAATACTTGGAGATAAATTTATATAAACTATGGAAAATATAACAACAGCAATTTTGCTTGGCGATTCTCGAGAAGTGTTAAAAACGCTGGATAATAATTTTGTTGATTTGGTTGTAACTTCTCCGCCATATGCTGACAGAAGAAAAAATACCTATGGAGGTATTGCGCCAAAAAAATATGTTAAGTGGTTTTTGCCGATAAGCGAGCAGATATTGCGAGTTTTAAAACCAACCGGAACATTTATTTTGAATATTAAAGAAAAGGCTAACAATGGAGAACGCAATGCATATGTGCTTGAACTTATTTTGGCATTACGCAAGCAAGGGTGGTTATGGACAGAGGAATTTATTTGGCACAAAAAAAATTGCTATCCAGGAAAATGGCCTAATCGTTTTAGGGATTCTTGGGAAAGACTCTTGCAGTTCAATAAAACAAAAAAATTTAACATGTATCAAGATGCGGTAATGACGCCAATTGGAGATTGGGCAAACGGCAGATTAAAAAAAATAAGCGAGACGGACAAAACCCGTGACAATTCAAAAAGTGGCAGCGGATTTGGAAAGAATATATCTAATTGGCTCAATAGAAATATGGTTTATCCGACTAATGTCGTACGATTTGCAACTGTTTGTAATAATAAAAAGCACAGCGCAGCTTTTCCCGAAAAACTGCCAGAATGGTTTATTAAACTCTTTACTAAAAAATACGATATGGTTTTAGATCCGTTTCTTGGCTCTGGAACCACAGTTGAAGTAGCACAAAGAATGGGGCGTAATTCTATTGGCATTGAAATAATACCAGAATATGTAGAGACGGCAAAAACAAAGATAAAAAAATCAACAGAATTGGATACTTTGTTTAGTTCTAAGATAAAAGTATGAAAAAAATTAATTCACAACAAGTTTATGAATATGTTGAAAAACATATTTCTGTTTTTCATCAAAGGAGACTGGATTCTGTCCAAAATAAAGTTGATTTGTTCAGAATTCTAAAACATAAAAATCCATATCTTTTCAAAGCAAAAAATATTTTAACTGCTCAGGATTTAGTTAAAAGTTTTCTTGATGCGTTTTTGCAATCACAGGAGGAAACATTATTCGGTGACTTCATAGAAGGTTTTGCCATTTTTGTATGCGATATGGTTTATGGAGCAAAAAAGTCAAAATTGACAGGCACTGATTTGGAATTTGAAAAAAACAACATTGTATACATAGTAGAAATCAAAGCGGGTTGGAATTGGGGGAACTCAAGCCAGATAAAACAGTTGCGAGTTAATTTTAAAAATGCGAAAAAGATATTACGCGCAAAAACTAGTAAAAAAGTTATTGCGGTAAATGGATGTTGTTTTGGAAAAGATAATAAGATAGATAAGAACGGTTATTTTAAATTGTGCGGACAGAAATTTTGGGAATTAATTTCTGGCGATACAAATTTATATTTAGAGATTATTGAACCAATAGGATATAAAGCTAAACAGAAAAATGAGGAATTTATAGAAAATTATGCGCGTGTAGTTAATAAATTAACATTGGAGTTTTCACAAAAGTTTTGTGATGACGGAATAATTAACTGGCAAAAACTGACAGAATACAATTCTAGTTTTAAAAATACTAAGCAAAATATAAAATTATGAAAACATATCAAATCATTTTAACAAAATCATATACGGTTATCGTTAACGCTAAAACAAAAGAACAAGCGAAAGATATTGCTGAATTTTATACTGGCGATATTCAAGATATTTCAACATCGAAAGATAGGAGCAAGTTTAATTTTTCAATTGAAAAAATTGAATGCAAGATAAACGAAAGTTTAGAATAAGTAAATGAATTTTGCAATAAGTAATATGAATAAAGCAATTTTGCCAATTATTTTTTGTATGGCTCTTGTTCTCGGTTTTTATTTTTTATCTCAAAATTTAGACAACAACGAGATTCAAAATGAAAATAAAGAGGAGCAGCCAATAAATATGGACAACATAAATATGGACAACAATGAAGTTCAGGATTTAAAAATAGAAATTCTTGAACAGAGTTCTGGGGAAGAGGCAAAGAATAATGACAAGGTGAGCGTGCATTACACGGGCACATTGGAAGACGGAACAAAATTTGATTCAAGTTTGGATAGGGGACAGCCATTTTCTTTTACCTTGGGAATAGGACAAGTAATAAAGGGCTGGGATTTAGGCGTTTTAGGAATGAAAATAGGGGAGAAGCGGAAATTAATAATTCCTTCAGAGCTTGGTTATGGCAATAGAGGAGCCGGAGCGATAATACCGCCAAACGCCACCCTTATATTTGAAGTTGAACTTTTAGAAATCAATGAACAATAATTCCTCAAAACAAAATTTAGTCAGTGAGGGTTATTTTTACAACCCCACAAAAGGAAATTTATTTCTGCCAGAAGTAGTGGAAGAAATGTTTTTTTATATTAACGAGAAACCGGAAAAATTTTATGACATAGTTGTGGGTTGCGATTCCTCTTCAGGAGAAACCCCTAATTTCCCCATAGTAATAGTTATTTTGAGAAAAGGGGAGGGAGGAAGATTTTTCCTTAAAAAAATTAACTACAAGGATAGAAAATTTTATAATTTACACCAAAGAATTTTAGAAGAGGTTATGCTGTCCTGCGAACTTGCCTTGTGTTTGCGGGAAAATATTGTGAAAAAAATTGGGTCCGCGATTAATAAAGAGAGTGATTCTTCCAATTATCAATTTCGTTATATTCATGCCGATATTGGAGAGCAGGGTCCGACCCGCGATATGATAAAAGAGATAGTTGGTCTTATTCGTGGAAATGGTTTTGAGCCCAAAATTAAACCTGAATCTTATGTTGCGTCAACCGTTGCTGACAGATTCACCTAAAATTATAGTTGCGATGTCAGGAGGGATTGACTCTGCTGTTGCTGCGGCTTTATTAAAGGAGCAGGGTTTTGAAATAAGCGCGATTTTTTTGCGATTAACTAATTTGCCTTATCTCAAGGATTCAGAAAAAAAAGCAAAGCAAATCGCAAAAATTTTGAAAATTCCTTTTAGAGTTTTGGATTTAAGAAAAGAATTTCAAAAAAAGATTATTAAAAATTTTCTCAAAGACATTGAACAGGGGATTACCCCAAATCCTTGCGTTGTCTGCAATAAAGAAATTAAATTTGGTCTTTTATTGAAAAAACTAAAAGAGCTAAAAATTGATTTTGACTTTATCGCCACAGGCCATTATGCCCGCCGAAGCCCTACTGGGCTTCGGCGGGAATTTTCAATTTTCAATGACCAATTTTCAAACTACAAATTATTGGTAGCCAGAGATAAAGAAAAAGACCAGTCATATTTTTTGTGGATGTTGAGCCAGGCGCAAATAAGAAAAATTTTATTTCCTCTGGGGAATTACACTAAACAAGAAGTTAAAAAAATAGCAAAAAAGATTGAGTTATCTAACGTTGTAATACGAGAATCACAGGAAATTTGTTTTATTAAAGGAGATATTAACGATTTTTTAAAAAAACATCTTAAACTAAAACCGGACAAAATTTTAGACACCGAGGGTAAAATAATTGGCGAGCATCAGGGATTGATTTTTTATACCATAGGCCAGAGAAAAACCATTGGGCTTTCCCACGGACCTTATTATGTGTTGGATAAGGATATAAAAAAGAATATTTTAATTGTTACTAAAAACGAAAAGGACTTGTACAAAAAAGAACTTATTGCTAAAAATGTCCATTGGATTTCTGGAAAGCCACCTAAACTTCCAATAAAAGTCAAAATAAAAATCCGTTACCGTCATAAATCTGCCATAGCAATTATCACTCCTACGCAACGTTGCGTAGGAGTGATAAAAAAGGAAGAGATAAAAGTAATTTTTAATAAACCGCAACGAGCGATTACGCCCGGCCAATCCGTAGTATTTTACGATGGTCAAGAACTCTTAGGCGGCGGAATCATAAAAAGATAAAAGAGGACATTCTGAACCCACGACCGTTGCCTTAGAATGTCCCGTATTGACATACTCATTGAAATTTGGTAAAAGTAAAATACATAGAGGGATAAAATTGGACCCGACATATAGAAGGAAAGAAAAAATCAAATTATGAGGAAATTACTCTTTATTTCCTCGTTTTTTTATTGCGTAGATTTTTTTTGAATATTTTTTTAGTGACGATAATAACAAGTTTCAGAATTCCAAAAGTATTTTGAGCAAGCTTGCCAGAAAGAGAATATTGAGCAATACTACAGCAGACCGAAAACACCCACCGAACAGGCTCAATTCGAACACTCACATAATTAATTTTTCTAAAAACGCATCAGCGTTTTTTTGTTTTTCTGTATTTCTTAAGTGCTTCAGCAGGTGTTAAATAGCCCAAAC
>DAOWLG010000072.1 GCA_030643485.1 Candidatus Nealsoniibacteriota bacterium
ATAACTGATACAAAAGGCACTTATTCATTTTTAGTTCCTGAAGCAAGCTATTATCTTAAAGCAGAAGCGAAAAATTACCTTACATATCAATCAGAATCTTTTAATGTTATTGAAGGTGAGGGGATACATAAAAACATTGAACTCCATAAAAGTTTTTGGCAAGCATTCTTTGACTGGAAAGTAATAGCCATAATCGTTTTATTAATAATTTCCATTGCAACATTTATTCTTTTACTCTACAATTTCTATTGCGATAAAAAGAGGGGATAGGATAGAGATTTCCCCAGAAAAATTCAAATTCATATGAATAAAAAATAGCCAAAAATTTGGCTGTTTTTTTGGAAATAGTAATACTGTGGATAATTTTTAGTTTTTAAGTATATTTATACGGGGCTTTAAGAAGTTTGACATCTGGGTATAAGTGGAGTATAAAGGAGGTGTAGTGGGTAGCTGTGGATAAAAGTGGGATAACCTCCAAAAACTGTGGATAAAAATATGTTCATAGGTGAATACACATATTCAATAGATGATAAAAAACGATTAGCAATTCCGACAAAGTTTCGGAAATCTTTAGGTCAAAAGGCAATTATTACCAAAGGATTGGATAATTGTCTTTTTTTATTCACAATAAAAGAATGGCAAAAATTGGCTGATAAATTAAGTAAGCTTCCTTTATCACAAGCAGACGCCAGGGGATTTGCCCGTATTATGCTTATCGGCGCAATGGATGTAAATCTGGATAAATTAGGGCGAATTTTAATTCCTGATTATTTGAAAAAATATAGTTTTTTGAAGAAAAAAGTAGTGATTGCCGGTGTCTCTGACCGCATTGAAATTTGGGACGAGAGTAAATGGCAAGAATACAAGACAAAGACCGAGGCGGGAATGGGGGATATCGCGGAACGGTTAGGAGAGCTCGGCGTCTAAAATATGATTCATATTCCAGTATTACAAAAAGAAGTTATTGAGTATTTGAATCCAAAGCCGAATGAGAATTTTATTGATGCCACGATTGGCAGTGCCGGGCATAGTTTGGCGATTTTGGAAAAGAATGGCCCGAATGGGAAGGTCTTAGGTATAGACCGCGATGCAGAAATTTTGAAAAATACTAAATACAAAATACAAGATACAAAATATAAAAATAGATTACTTTTTGTCTGCGACAATTTTGCAAACTTAAAAGAGATTGTTGAAAAATATAATTTTGGGTCTGTAAATGGAATTCTGTTTGACCTTGGTATGTCCAGTTGGCATATAGAGGAGAGCGGCCGTGGATTTTCTTTCCAGCGAGATGAGCCATTAGATATGCGATATAACGATGTAATAGATTTTTCACGATCGGAAAAAAAGTGTTATCAAATAACAGCAGAGGAGATTGTTAATACTTGGAAGGAAAATAAGATTGAAGAGATTTTAAGGGAATACGGAGGCGAAAGGTTTTCAAAACGAATTGCCAAAAGAATTTGCGACGCAAGAAAAATAAAACCAATCAAAACAACATTTCAATTAGTAGAAGTTATCAGAAAAGCGTTTCCAAGAAGATATAAATTTGGAAAAATTCATTTCGCCACTCGCGCTTTTCAGGCAATAAGAATTGCTGTGAATGACGAATTAAATAGCATAAAGCGGGCATTGCCTCAGGCAATAGAAATTTTAGAACCAGCAGGGAAAATAGCAATAATTTCCTTTCATTCCGGCGAGGATAAAATTGTTAAAGATTTTTTCAAAGAAAAAAAGAGAGAAGGCATATTAGAAATTTTAACTAAAAAACCCATAAGCGCGTTTCAAGAAGAAATTAAAATAAATCCTCGTTCAAGGTCGGCGCGGTTGAGAGTTGCAGTAAAAATCATGAAACATGAAACATATAATACATAACATAAAAATTTTCAAACTTATTTCACTTGTTTCGGTTGTTTTCCTTTCCATATTTTTTGTATTTCAGATTAATCAAGTTACCCAAGCATCGTATCTTGTTTTAGAGCATCAAAGACAAATTAAAGGTCTTTCTCAGGCAAAAGAAAATTTAGAGACAAATTTTGTTCAAAATAATTCTTTGCAAGATATTGGAACCCTGGCTCAAGAGCTAAATTTTGAAAAACAGGGAAAAATTCATTATATTAAGGTTTTAGAAGGCGCGGTGGCGGCAAAATGAAATGGAACATTGGCGAATTAATTTAATTTTGTTATTTGCAATGCTTTTTGGAGCGGCTATCATTGGCCGCTTGTTTGTCCTTCAAATTCAAAATTGTGATTATTACAAAGCACTTGCCCAGGGACAGCAGAGAATTTATAACAATATTCAAGGTGAACGGGGAGAAATTTTTATTCAGGACAAAAAAGGAAATTTATATCCTTTAGCCAAGAATCAAAATACGGAAAATGGATTAGAAAGGTATTATCCACAGGAATTTTTTGCGTCACAGCTTGTGGGGTTTTTAGGAGGAGAGGGGATTGGCCAATATGGATTAGAGGGTTATTACGAGGAGATATTAGAAGGCGAGGAAAAGCTTCAACAAGGAGAAAGAAATCCCTGGATAAGTTTTTTTTCCACGAAAAAGAACCCTGCGCAAAAGGGTTCTGATCTTATTTTAACTATTGATTACAACATACAATTTAAGGCAGAAAAGTTATTAGAAGACGCTCATCAAAATTTAAATATTGAAGGCGGAGAAATAATAATAATGGATCCAAATTCTGGAAAAATTTTTGCTATGGCTAATTTTCCGAATTTTAATCCCAATCAGTATTCGCGGGAAAAAAATTTTGAGGTCTTTAAGAATGGCGCCATTCAGGAAACTTTTGAACCAGGTTCAGTTCTCAAAGCCATTAGTATGGCTGCTGCACTTGATCAAGGAAAGGTTACTCCGCAGACCACCTATATTGATACGGGAAGTATAAAAGTTGGGGGATATACTCTTTCTAATTACAGCAAAAAGGTATACGGAGAGAAAACTATGACAGAGGTTCTTGAAAAATCCATTAATACCGGCGCGATTTTTGTTGAACAATCTCTTGGACATAGTTCTTTCTTGAAATACTTAGAAAATTTTGGATTTTTTGAACGCACAGGCATTGATTTGGAAGCAGAAATTTTTTCCCAAAACAAAGAGCTAAAAAAGGGATATGAAGTAAATTTCGCCACCGCGTCTTATGGACAGGGGATAGAAATAACTCCTATCCAGTTAGCCGTGGCATATAGCGCTATTGCTAACGGAGGAAAATTAGTTAAGCCGTATGTCGTGGAAATAAGAAAAAATGGGGATGACAAAATAATTGAAATTCTTCCTGAGATAATAAAAAATGGAGTGATTGCTCCAAAAACCGCTTCTCAATTAACCGCTATGCTTGTGAGCGTGCTGGAAAATGGTTTTGCCAAAAAAGCGCGGGTTCCTGGCTATTACATCGCAGGTAAAACCGGAACCGGGCAGATGTCTTGGTCATCTTTAGGTATAAGTAGAGAGGGCTATTCAGGAAAGACCTGGCAGTCGTTTATTGGATTTGGTCCCGCGTTTGACCCTCAATTTTTAATTTTGGTAAAGTTGGATAATCCAAATACTCGGATTGCTGGATATTCAGCGGTGCCAATTTTCCAGGACCTGGCAAAATATATTATTGACTACTGGGAAATCCCCCCGGACTACGAATAGAGGTGTAGATGTCCGACATCTACACCTCTATTCGTGTTTTTGTTATGCGTAAATTAAGTGTAGATGTCGGACATCTACACTTAATGTAAGTTCGTGCGAGATGGACAAACACGAAATTTTGTGGTAAAAATAATAAGAGATTTAGAAATGGCCTCGTCATCTAAAGGTTTTGTGGGAAGAATAATAATGGCCTTGTCATCTAGTGGTTTAGGATACATGGTTCTCAACCATGTCACACGGGTTCAAATCCCGTCGAGGCCGCGAATACAAAAATCGGAAGTCCAACTTCCGATTTTTTGATTATTGATTTTGCTTTTTAATTTCGGCTTGAAATTTAAGCAAAAAAAGTGTACTCTAAAACAACGAAGCAATTTTCAAAAATTTTATTTTCTAAACAGAATAAAAATTAAACAAAATGACAAAAAGAGAATTAAAATTAAAATGGAATAAAGAAAAAGAAGCCTACAAAATACAAGAAGTAGGTTCTGGAGTTCAGATGTTTGTAAAGGATATTTTTCAATCTGAAGAGATTTTTGCTTTGAGAAAAGGATTAAAATCTACTTTGCCTGAAAAAAGAAAAAAAGAGTTTTTAGAAGAAGAAAAAACAAAGGAGCAAAGAAGAGCAGATATCATAATTTATATCTCACCAGACATAAAAATTCCCGTAGAAATTGAAAAGTATCAAAATATTGAAGCAGGTAAAAAGCAACTTTTAAGTTATCAAGCAGATTTAGACAAGAAATACGGCATTTTAACAGATGGATTTTATTGGCGTTTTTACACCAATAACATTTTTCGGGAATTTGATATAAATCAAATTTTAGATGAAACCGAAATTTTTTTAGAATTTTGGAAAGAGTATATTAAACCCGAACTTTACTATCTTTTATTTTTTGAACTATTCGGACAACTTTCACTTCTTAAGCAAGATAAACTACCTGTTGAGCAAAATCGTCAGATGTTTTTTGAAGATATTACAAGATTGATTAAAAGTTTTAACAATAAACTGCAGGTTGAAGGGTATTTTAAGGACTTGGACAAAAAAACAAGACAAAAAATGGCAATAGAGATAACCTACGCTTACATAATTCAGTTTATTTTATATAAAACCTTAGTTGATAATAGTTTTGGAGCATTTGAAAAAGAATTTGAAAGCACAGTAGAGAAAATACATCAACACATAAAGGAAAAACGCTATAAGGATATTCTGGGCATTACTGATGGTATTTCTGCTCAAATCTCCCAAAATATTTATAGACCGTTCAAAAAAGAACAAAAATTTATACGAGATAAACTTTTAGAACTTTACCAAAGTATAGAAAATAAACTTTCGGATGTATCGCCATGGTTGGATATATTCGTTTTTATCAAGAAATACAATTTTGCCAATATTGAAAATGAGATTTTTGGTTATATCTATGAAAATTATTTGAAAGAACTTTACGAGGAAACAAAGAAGGGACAATATTTTACAAATCCAGCCGTGGTTAATTTTATGTTGCAACAGATTGGTTTTACTCCTGTAGAAATAAAAAATAGATACAACGCTAATAAAAACAGCATTTCCTTAATTGATCCATCTTGCGGCAGCGGAACATTTCTTTACAGCGCGGTTAATGAAATTATTAAAACATTTGGTAATCATGACGAGGAAAAATCCAAACAAATTGAGGAAATTGTGAATGAAAATATTTTTGGATTAGATATAGAAGAATTTCCTTTATATCTTGCAGAAATGAATATCATAATGAGATTATTGCCTTTAATTATTAGTGAAAAATACAATAATCCCATTGATAAAAAAATTAAAGTATTTTTGACAAAAGATAGTATTGCTGAATTTTTGAACACTGCATTAAGAAATACAATACACGACTTTGAGGCAATAAAATCAAATGGTGGGCAACTTTCTATGGGTTTCAAAGAATTAGATTTAGGATATAAAAGTTATGTGAGAGAAGAAAGCGACTTAGAAGAGATGAAAAAAAGTTTAGAAAATTTACCTGAAATTCCTCGTCGCCGTTTTGATTATGTTGTTGGTAATCCTCCTTATGTTAGCTATAACGAGTGTTCAAAGCAAAAAGTTTTAATTTTTGAACTAATGAAGCAATCTAAAGCCAAATTAAATAATATCTACGGCGTAAATATTCATAGCACTCCGAATAATCCTAAAAAATATCGTCCAAATCCAAACTTATATGCATTTTTTATTGCAGTAGGAATTGCTTTACTTAAAGATAATGGCAAGTTATGTTATATTATTCCTCAAACAATTTTAACCGCAGGAGATCTTGATGTAATTCGCTATCATTTAGCCAAATTTACCACAATTGAAAAAATTATTACTTTTAGCGGGAAAATGTTTATCGGACGAGGGTTAAAACAAAATAAACCAGTAGCCACTTCAAGTTTAATCTTTGTGCTTAACAGAAAAACACCATTATCTTTACATAAAGTTGAGATAATAAATTACAAGAACTCTAATGGTAGTATAGAAGAAACCTTACAAAATATTTTGGCTGGTAAGAAAATCAGCAAAAAGAAAATTCCGCAAAACAAATTATTTCAAAATGTTGCTAATTGGAATTTTATTAAACAAGATAAAAAGTTTTTAGATTTTTATGAGAACTATAAAAGAAACACAGATGATATTTCTATCTACTACAAGCATATTTTAGCAGAAAATAAATATGGAAGTAGATTTTATTTTGACGGGGGGTATAGTATTGACGAAAGAAAGATGTTAGATAAACCAATACCTGATATTTTGAATTATGAAATACCACATATAGACAAAAGATATGAGACAATAAAACATCATAAAGGGTATTGGCCAAATATTAGAAAATTAAACGATAGAATGTTCATTAATCTTAGACAAGGAAATCAGAAATATAATTTTTTAGATAGCAAATATAAAATTATTTGGTCATATATTAATTTTAATAAATTTTACTTCACACTTACCCCAGTTATTTGGCCAAGAAATCAAATGTTGGGAATAGGCAGTGAAAATAAAAGAGAGATTTTTTATCTTTTCTCTGTTCTAAATTCCAAAATCATAAATAAAATCCTACAAGCAAATTTAAAGATTGAAAACGAGAAAGATTATTTAGTTTCTTTAACGTCTATTAAAGAATTTGTCCGTGTCCCAAAAATTACTGAAGATAATCAAAGAATTAAAAACGAAATTATTAAAAAAACAGAGGAAATGTTGGCTTTAGAAAAAAAGATATTATCAGATTTAGTTGATTTTTCAAAAGTAATGCTCCAAAAATTTGATGAAATTTCAGTAGAAAGTAATAATTTAATTTTAGAGAAAGACGATAAAGAAATTAAACTTGCTATAAAAGAAAATAGAAACTTGATTAAAAAAGTTCTATTAGATAAATATGGCAAAGGAGAAATAAATTTGGGAAAACAAAAAATTATTTTATCAGAATTAAAAAATTTACCAATAATTGATTTTGAAAAACAACAAGCAATAAAAGATTATATTGATGATTTAGTATTTGCTTTATATTTCAACATCGGCTTGGCAAATTTAGGGTTAAACAAGGCCGAAGAAATCAAAGCGAAATGTTCCAAAAATCCTTATTATGAGTTGTTAAATAGTCAGATCACTAAAAATAAAAAATAAAAAGTTTTTGGACAAAAAATAAAAGAAAAAATCTCCGAGGTTTTAAGCGAGATATAAAATTATGAAGATATGCCAGATCAAAATTTATACAAGCAACAATCAATAGAGAGGGATAATTTTGAAGAGGTCTGGACAGGCAATTATATTTTTGGAAACGATACGACAAAGATAGTGGAGGTTAATGTAAAACACTACGAGAAGTGTTCTCGTAGTGTTGTATGTGGCAGTGAAAAAAGAAAATTTTGGCCCCCACTACCAATACATTGGTGTGGGGGCGTAGCCGAAGTTGAGGAAATTATCTATTCCAATGTTCTTGAGAACATTGGAATAGATAAGGTTTGAATATAGTGTTAAAACTTTATGAAAATTATATCCTGGAATGTTAATGGAATAAGTGCGGTCCACAAAAAGAATTTTTTGGAATGGTTTAAGAAATTTCGATATGGTTTTAACGCCAGAGAGCGGAATTTGGGCTGGAGAATAGATTATATTTTCCTTTCCAGGATATTAACTCCCAAATTAAAAAAATCCTTTATTTCCGCCAAAATCAAAGATTCAGACCATTGCCCAATAGGAATAGAACTAACTTAAAAATATGCTAATTAAAGTTAAAGTTTTTCCAAATTCAAAAAAGGAAGAGATAATTGAAAAATCTGAAAATAGTTTTGAGGTAAAAGTTAAAGAAAAGCCCATAATGGGCAAAGCAAATGGGGGAGTGATAAAAATCCTCTCCGAGTTTTTTGAAATTCCTGAATCAAAAATAAAACTCATCAGAGGTTTTAAGCAAAGAAATAAAATTTTTGAGATAAATATGCCCTTGACCATTTCAATAAATAAATTAAAATAAGATAAAGGACAGAAAGACGAAATTTGCCCCCATAGCACAATGGTAGAGCAGTTGCCTTTTAAGCAATTGATGAGGGTTCGATTCCTTCTGGGGGCACATAGGAAAATGAGGCAATCTATTCGCTTTTTTGTTTAGATTTTTAAATTATGATTTCAAATAAAAAAATACTTGTAACCGGCGGGGCAGGATTTATCGGCTCGCATTTAGCAGATAGATTGCTCAAAGAAAAATACAAGGTAGCGGTTATTGACAATCTATCCACCGGTAAAAAACAAAATCTTAATTCCAAAGTTAAATTTTACAAATTAGATATTCAAAGCCAAAAAATTGCCGAGGTTTTCAGGAAAGAAAAACCAGACATAGTTTTTCATTTCGCGGCGCAAATAGATGTCAAAAAATCAATAGAAAATCCAATAAAAGACGCTAAAATTAATATCTTGGGAACTTTAAATATCTTGGAAAATTGTAAAAAATACAAAGTCAAAAAATTTATTTTTCCCTCTTCGGTTGGCGTCTATGGCAATTCCAAAAATTTGCCAATTAAAGAAGAATTTTCTCTAAATTCTATTTCCCCTTATTCGGTTACTAAATTAACAATAGAAAAATATCTTAATTATTACCAATCGCAGGGTTTGAGTTATACTTGTTTAAGATATTCAAATATATACGGGCCAAGGCAATCAGCAAAAGGAGAAGGAGGAGTAATAGCCGTATTTCTTAATAAAATTTTAAAGGGGGACAAGCCGATAATTTATGGAGACGGAAAACAAACCAGAGATTTTTTATATGTAGACGATGCTGTTGAAGCGGCGACTAAAGTAATGTATTCGCCAAGCGGTTCGGTTTATAATATAGGAACGAACAAAGAAATTAGCATAAATTATCTTTTAGCGCTAATAAATAATATTGTTAAAAAAGATATGCGTCCGATTTTTAAGCCATTTAGACAAGGAGAAATTTTGAAATCAAGAGTTAGTTATTTCAAAGCCAAAAAAGAACTTAAATGGCAGCCAAAATATAATTTAAGCAAAGGTCTGAAACAAACCGCGGAATGGTTTGGAAAAATAATTTAATTTACTATAATGTGTTAATATGTTATTTGCTTTAATTTTTATTCTTTTGGGAGTGTTGTTTTTACTCAAAAATTTAGGGATTATTACCGCTGGTATCTGGGGAATACTTTGGCCCTTAATTTTAATTTTGATTGGTTTTTGGATTATATTTTTAAGATATGAGTGGAGATTACGAACAAACAAGGTGGCGAAGAAAATTTGGAAATTTATTGCATCCGAATGAGTTATTATGAATATAGGAATTTTTACAAATATCTATGTGCCAGGGGTGAGCGGCGTTATTACTTCTATTGAAAATTATAGAAAAGAATTAGAAAAGCAAGGTCATAAAGTTTTTATTTTTGCCGCGAAATATCCCGGTTATCAAGATAAAGAACCGAATATTTTTCGTTTTAAGTCTATAGATCTTCGCTATAAAATATCCTACCCTTTGCCTGTAATTTCTTCTCCTCGTCTTAGTAGAACTATAAAAAAATTGGAATTAGATATTATTCATAGTCAACATTTTTTTATTTGCGGACAGATCGCCTGGTATTATGCTAAAAAATTTAATATTCCTTTAATATTTACTCATCATACTCGCTATGATCTTTCTACTGATTATGTGCCAATTTTACCAAAGGAGATTAGTAAATCTCTTGCCCAGATATTGTGCGCTTTTTATGCTGATTCTTGCGATGCAGTTATCGCTCCCACAGAGGATGTTAAAAATTTACTTTTAAAATATAAAGTAAAAACTCCAATAGTAGTTATTCCTTCAGGAATTGATTTAAAAAAATTTTCAGAAAAAAATTCTAAAATAATACGAGAAAAATATAATATAGAGGAAGATAAAATATTATTATTAACTGTTTCTCGATTGGGGCCGGAGAAAAATATTTCTTTTTTGCTAAAATCGTTCAAAAAAATTAGTTCAAAATACCCAAACATTTACTTTATAGTAGTAGGGGATGGTCCTTCAAAAAAAATATTAGAAAATCAAAGCGCTAAACTTGGACTTAAAGAGAGAATTATATTTACAGGAGAAATATCTCGTCAAAAAATGCCTTTATACTATGCCGCTGCCGATATTTTTCTTTTCAGTTCTCTATCAGATGTTCAGCCCACTGTAATTACTGAGGCAATGGCTTCTGGACTTCCTGTTGTAGCAGTAAAAGCGAATGGGGCGAAAGATATTATTATCAATAAAGAAAATGGCATTTTGACTTTATATAATATTGATGATTTCAGTCAAACAGTCGTAAAACTAATAAATAATCCTAATTTAAGAAAAAAAATTTCAGGAAAAGCCAAAAAAACGGTTAATAATTATGCAATAGAAAAATCTACTAAAAAATTAATTGCCTTGTATGAGAAAACAAAAAATAGAAAACAAAGGAGGAATAAAAATGAACCTCAGATTTTTGGCGGGGTGTCAAATTTTACACAAAGATTTGTATATTTACCACACCGCAAGCGGTGGAGTATTAAAAAGTATTTCTGAGGTACATTTTCGCGTTCGCTCGGAAATCCATGTGAGCAAGCTCACTTGGACTTCCCTCGCTTCACTTGAAAATAAAATTATTGAATTGATAAAATTTAAACCAGATCGTTTCACCCAAATTTTTAATAATTCCAACAATATATTTCAATAATGAAATTTCTATATTATTATTTTAAAATGTTAAGAATAGATAATTGGATAAAATTATTCTTTTGGATTCCTATTGTGGGAGCAGGTTTAGTGCAGTTTTCTTTTAGGAATTTTATGCTTGTGGGAATTATCTATTTCTGCGTTACATCATATAGTTATGTAATAAATAATTATTTTGATTTAGAGATTGATAAAAGAAATGATAAAAAGATAAAATTAAATACCAACCCTTTAGCCCAAGGATTAATTACCAAAAAAGGGACATCAATACTTTTGGGAATTTTATTATTATTTCCCGTTATTTTGGCCTTCCAAATGAATTTTGTGGGATTTATTTTTGTGTTGTTATGTCTGCTTAGTTCTACATTTTACTCAATTAGCTATATTCGGCTTAAAGAAAGATTAGGTATAGATATAATCACTCATGGATTTATGTTTGGCCTTTTTCCATTTTTAGCTGGAGTAACATTGTCTGGCGGAGTGATTAATTTTCCATTAGTGTTGATAGGCATCTTATTTAGTATATTAGG
Organism: Candidatus Nealsoniibacteriota bacterium; assembly: GCA_030643485.1. Classification (GTDB taxonomy): domain Bacteria; phylum Patescibacteriota; class Minisyncoccia; order Minisyncoccales; family JAGMDC01; genus DAOWLG01. The sequence continues at coordinate 11,371 of DAOWLG010000072.1, forward strand.
ATGCAGTGTTCTCTTGATTCATCAAATAGCTGATTACGAGAACGATTTAGGAGATACACAAACCACGGTAATAAAAATTGGCAAGAGAAGTAGTTATATTGCTTTATTTTTAGCTTTTATTGCTTATCTATTATGTTTTGAAATAGTGGTAAATTATTTTATACCACTTAACTGGTGGCTTCATTATTCTCTATTGGGACTTTTAATATTTTGGTGGGTTCCTTTTTATTGGATTTTAGAAGCGAAAAACAAGATAATTAGACATTCTTTTTCATTTTCTAAAATTATTAGGAATTATTTATGAAAAAAATTATTTTTCTTACTTTTTCTCTTATTTTTGGATTTGCTCTTTTTTTTATTGCTCTAAAGCAAGTAGGACTGGAAAATATTATTTCGGCAATATCGGTTCTTTCATTTTGGCAAATCTTTTTTATATTGGGAATTTTTATTTTGAACCTTTTAATAGGCGCTCTCCGATGGAAAATAGTTCTGAAAGCCCAATACCCGTTTCGCATTTCTTTCTTTGATATTTTAATAGCAAAAACAGTGGGTCATAGCATAAATTACCTAACTCCTATTATTTTTGCTGGAGGAGAACCATTTAAGGCTCTTGTGTTAAAGGGAAGAACAAAAATACCATTAGATAAAGCCGCTATTTCTATTGTTATAGAAGAAGTTATTTTTCTATCTGTTAGTTTTTTGTTTGTTATTTTGGGAATGTTTTTTTTCTTTGCTCGTTTTACTATTTCGCCAATTTTCGGTTTTTTGCTTGTGGTTATAATATTGTTTTGTTTAATAATGCTTTATTTATTTTATTCTCGGACCATCAGAAAAGCGCCAGACGGCAAGGGATTTTTTACTTTTTTTATTGATTTTTTCCATTTAGACAAGATTGGCATGATTAATGGAATAAAAAACAAGGTGTCTGAAGCGGAAAAAGAAATATCCTATTTTTTTAGGCATAGGCAAGCAAAATTAGCAGAGGTTTCTTTTTTGGCAGTTGTAGAAATCTTGTTTTTACTTTTAGCTTATTGGTTGATAGTAATATTTTTGGGACAGAAATTGAATTTTGGAGAAATAATTTCCATCAACGCCTTAATACATTTGATTGCTTTTATACCTATTCCTGCCGCGTTAGGAAGTTTTGAATGGAGTCAAGCATTTATTTTTTATCTTTTTGGTTTGGGTTCTAATACTGGCATGGCTTTCTCTTTAATAATAAGATGTGTAACATTGATAATAGCCGGTTTGGGAATTCTTTTGCTAATCCATTTTGAGATAAAAGTTCTGGCTAAAAAAATAGGGGAGACCCTCCAAAAATTCATTACCACCCTGAAAAAACTTTTTTCTAATGATCATTAAATCAGAAGTATATGATTTATCAAGACAAAATTTACGGAAAAATTGAAATTAAAGAGCCAGTAATCCAGGAGTTGTTCAAAACTTCATCAGTTTTAAGGTTAAAGAATATTTCTCAGTTTGGGATTCCGGACAAATATTACCGCATCTTCAAAAATTATAGCAGGTATGAACATAGTGTTGGTGTGATGATTATTTTGAAGAAATTAGGGGCAACATTGGAAGAGCAAGTCGCCGGTCTTTTACACGATGTTTCTGTTTTGACTTTTTCTCACATTACTGATTGGGTATTTGCCAATGGTAGAGACGGGGTAGAGGATTATCACGATACAATTCACGAGGAATTTATTAAAAAAACAGAAATACCAAAAATTTTAGAAAAATTTAATTTTTCTTTAGAGCGAATATCAAATTTAGAAAATTTTTCTCTTTTGGAAAAAGAAATCCCCGACCTTTGCGCGGATAGAGTGGATTATGCTTTAAGAGAATTAAATCCTAAGATAGTAAAAAATTGCATCCAATCTCTTGTAAATTTCAACGGAGAGATAATTTTTAATAATAAAAAATTTGCGTTTGATTTTGCCGTAAATTTCTTAGAACTTCAAACTAAACACTGGGGCAGACACGAAGCAATGTTAAGATATCATCTTTTTTCCAATGCGCTAAAAATTGCTTTAGACAAGAAAATTTTATCAGAAAAAGATTTTTACAAAGACGAGCCATTTGTATTAAATAAATTTGAAAAAAGCCAAGATAAAACAATTAAAGAGATATTAAAGCTCTTAAGAAATAAAGACCTGAAAGTAAGAAATAATTCTAGCAAGAAAATAGTTAAAAAATTTAGGTATGTTGACCCAAAAGTAATATCTAATGGAAAGTTATTCAGGTTAAGTAAATTGAGTTCTAAATTCGCAAAGATTATTGATAAGCACAGAAAGATAAACAAAAAAGGACTAATTATTTGAAAAAATAAACTAATTTAATATGATTATGGATAAAAAAGAAGAAAAAATATTAAAAACCATAGAGAAATTTGCCAAAAAATTACCAAAATTTTCGGATGGGAGAATTGATTATTCAAATTCTGATATTGCTCCGGTAATAACTGTTTTTATAAAAAGTAAAGGCGAGATTCTTTTGCTGAAGCGAAGTAATAAAGTCCGCGTATATCAAGGAAAATGGAACACTGTTGCCGGTTATTTAGACGAAGTTAAACCTGTTCGTGAAAAAGTTGTAGAAGAGGTTAAAGAAGAATTAGGAATTAGTAAAGACAATATCTCATTAATTCACATGGGAAAACCTTATGAATTTACAGATACTGAAGTCAACAAAACTTGGATTGTTCAGCCCGTTTTAGTAGAATTGAAAAAGAGACCGGAGATAAAATTAGATTGGGAACACACCGAATATAAATGGATTAAACCAGAAGAATTAAAAAAATTTGATATAGTTTCTAATCTTGATAAAAGTTTAGAAAATGTATTTATATGATAAAAGCAATTATATTTGACCTTAATGGTGTTTTTATCCAAAGTCCTTATTTGAGCGACAGATTTCAAGAAAAATTTGGTATTTCTGCTGAAAAATTTTTACCTGTTTTGAAAGAAATAATGGCAAAAGCAAGAAAGCCAAATGCTGATAATTCCTTTAATTACTGGAAACCTTATTTAAAAAAATGGGGTGTTGAATTAACAGAAAAGCAGTTTTTTGATTTTTGGTTTAAGGCAGAAAAAAAAGCGCCGGAAATGATTGAATTGGCTGAAAAATTAAAAGACAGAGGCGTTAAAATTTTTATTCTGTCAAACAATTTCATTGAAAGAGCAGATTATTATAAAAAGACATTTCCATTCATAGAAGAATTTTTTGATAAAGTTTATTATTCTTGGCAAACAGGATTTGTTAAACCAGACCCCGAGGCCTACAAAAAATTATTAGCCGACAATAATCTAAAACCAAAAGAATGTATTTATTTTGATGATTCAAAAGAAAATATTGAAGTGGCTAAAAAGTTAGGGATTAAATCTTTTCTTTTTGAAGGAATTGATAATATAAAGAGATTATTAAAAGAGAACGAATTAATATAGGACAGGAAATTAACCGAAAAATAAGTATAAACTATTCTCAAATTCTCAAGAATTTGAGAATAGTTAGATAAAAAAAGTATCGCTATTTTGGCGATTTTTTGGTATAATTAGATATATGAATTTTTTTAATCCATTAAAAAGAGCAAAAATAATTAGGCAAAGAATGATGAAAGATGGGAAATATTTAATTGCAAAAATAGAAGGCAGCGGACAAGAGCGAAAAGATAAAAAAGTACTTGATACATATTTCAGATATAAAGATTATATGGATAACAAGAAGTGGTTTTCAGCATCCTTGAAAGAAGTTTGCTCTTCAAAATTTTTAGGTCTGGTTAAAGATATATGGTCTGTTCCTATAGAGGAAGTTAAAAAAATGGAGTTTCAAAACCCTTCTTATTCTGCTGCTTTTAGAATGGGCGGAGACCCAAGAGAATACAGTAAAGTATTTACAATCCAGCTTTCTGGCTGCGATTTTGACTGCAATTATTGTTATGTGCCAAAACAAATCAATATTGCTAATCCAGAACTCGGAAGATATTTTTCAGCAAAAGAGATAATTTCATTTTTTTTATCAGCCAAACAAGAATCAAAAGAACCTATGAATGTTGTCAGGATAAGCGGCGGAAATCCGACAATAATTCCAGAGATAATTATAGACATTTACAACGAAATCAAAAGCCAAAATTTAGATGTTTATCTTTGGATTGATTCAAATCTTTCAACCCCAAAATATTTAGAGGGGCTGGACGACAATCTAAAAAATACACTCAATCAAAAAAATGTTGGCGTTGTGGGATGTTTTAAGGGAGTTTGCAAAGAAGATTTTTCATTACTCACAGGCGCTGAACCAGAATATTATCAAAAACAATTTGAAACAGCCAAATGGTTTTTGAAACACAAAACTGATTTTTACGTCTATTTACCTGCTTTAGTTTATGGAAATAATATTGAGGAAAAGTTAAAGGGTTTTATTGAAAGATTGAGGAAATTGAACAAGAATTTACCTTTGAGGACAGAAGTATTAGAAATTATAGATTATCCCGGCGCGAAATTAAATTTTGAAAGAGCAGGAAAAATGGGAAGACCTTTACCAAAAATAGACCAAAGAATAATATTTGATTTATGGCACAACAAGATTCTTCCAAAGTTTTATTCTCAAGAAGAATTAAATAAATACTGCTGTGAAATACTTTTATAGAATTTTTGACATATCATAAAATTAAAGATATGCTATTCTAATGTTCTCAAGAACATTAGAATAAGCATTTATGGAAATTTTGGAAATTCGGAAAATATTAAAAAGGAAAGCTCTCAGAAGGATAATGGTTCAGAATTCCAAAAGTATTTTGAGCAAGCTTGCCAGAAAGAGAATATTGAGCAATACTATAGTAGACCGAGAATACCAAAGGATAATACGTACTCCCATTGAGTGGTCCATAAAATACAGGCGACTGTCAGAGATGTACTCATCTAGTACACGATATTGGCATTTTTGTTTTTTTTGTGTTATGTTATACAAAAGATACATATCTCGCTTATTCGCTAATCTATCTGTCAAAACAATGTTAAAATTTTTTTTCTTATTTTTTATCATCTCTTTGTTATTTTTTCCATTTATAAGTAATGCAGAGAGTCTTTGCCCAGGAGATTTATCTTGCGATCCTAAATGTCCTCACCCTTGTTGCTGCACCCCTCCGGACAATGAATGCTCAAAAGGACTTGTTCCTTGCGGCAGGAATTGTGACGACCCTGATACAAATGCTTGCGAATGTTGTCCCTGTCAGTTATGCCATTTTTTTGTAATGTTTAATAGTGTTGTGAAGTTTGTAATGTTTGATTTAGTTCCGACAGTGGCTGTTTTGATATTAGTCATTGGAGGAATAATGTTCTTTTTTGCCGGCGCCAGACCGGAA
>DAOWLG010000002.1 GCA_030643485.1 Candidatus Nealsoniibacteriota bacterium
AGAATACTGGAATGTTTGGGCTATTTAACACCTGCTGAAGCACTTAAGAAATACAGAAAAACAAAAAAACGCTGATGCGTTTTTAGAAAAATTAATTATGTGAGTGTTCGAATTGAGCCTGTTCGGTGGGGAAAAGACAGGATAAAGATTATATTTCTGATTTTGACCGCGAAATTAAAAAAATTTTGAAGAAAAATAAAGATTAAAACATTGAAATTAAAAAATATGTCTTCAAAACTAATAACAGTTGTTTTAATAAGTCTGGTAGGGGTTTTGATAATGGGTGCTTTGTATTGGTATTTTAATTACCCTGTTGTTGTGACTACGCCCGCATTACAAAAAGGAGAAGAAAAGATAATAGAAGAAACAATAGGAAAGATAAAGGAAGCCGGAGAAATAGGAAATGAAAGTATTAAATCAATTAAACTTGAAAAACCACCATTTTTGAAATAAATAAAATTTTTTTATAAATACTTTTAATCAGCTATTTATCTCATTTTTTCCAAATTTGATAGGTGGTAAAGATTAAAAGAAAAAATAAGTATGAATAAAATAAAAACAAAATGGCATATTCTTGGAGGCATTTTACTTTGCCTCGCTATATTTTGTTCTGTTGTGTTTTCAGCAGAACCAGCAAGGGCTCAAACATCAACCACTTTTCCTGTTGATGAGGCGGGAATAGCGGCTTATGTCAAATTAGATTCTGTTGATATTACTGATATTACCGAAGCATTAAATTATTTCTATTCAATAGAAAAACAGGACGAAACCTATGTCATTGGATTAGTTAATGTACCAAACCCTTGGTTATGGTCGGCGTATCGCAATCTTTCTCATTTATATATCGGGCTTGATGGGTGGATGGTCGCTTATTACTTAAAAGACCAAGAAGCAAGCAGAATTATGCAGTGGAATGATTACGAAAAAGGCGCGATAAACACAACGACACTTCAAGACGCAATAGATATTATGTGCGCTAATATTGGGGTTGCTTATTCAAATGACATTAAATATTACAATTTTGAATTTCCAAATGCTAATAAGATGACACTCATAGCAGAACAAATAGAAGATCCACATCAAAGCACAGGAGATTATTACCAGGGTAGCTTTTCTGTAGTCGTTCCGGGTACGCTTTATGAAGCTTCTTATGAGCTTCGTAAAAATAATAGTTATAGTGATAAGAAAATATGGTTATGTTTGTATATAGATGACGCTAAAATTTTTGACTGTAAATATGGTCGCAAGTATGGATATTATGATATCTCTACTTATTTCCAAGACAACACGCCACACTTTATTGCTTTCAAAGGCACAAGAGGCATTGCGACTGTTTTGATTTATCAAAATTAACAGAAAAATATAACATTTTGCTATGAAATTTTTTAAGACGATAATATTATTACCAATAATATCATTATTATTTTTTCAGATTACATCGGTTTCAGCCGCAGAGATAATTATTGAGGATGCTGACACTGTTTGGAGTCCTAATTTAATTACTGCTTCTAACGATGTAATTGATTCTACTGATGCACCCGTTCAAACTCTTTTGGATGTATTTGTTAGTCACGCTGACACTGTTTGGAGCCCTGATTTAATTACTGCTTCCAGCGATGTAGTTGATTCCACTGATGCGCCCATGCAGTCTCTGTCTGATGTGTTTGTTAGTTTTGCTGACACTGTTTGGAATCCGAGTTTAATTACTGCTTCTGAAGATGTTATAGATTCCACAGACGCTCCAGAGCAGAATTTTTCAGATGTTTTTGTCAGTCACGCTGATACGGTCTGGTCTATTAAGTTAGGAAAATGGGGAGTGTCAGAAAATCAGCCGCCGAATATAATTCATACTCCAATTACAGAAGTGATAAATAATGACCCTGGAGTTTGCATTGAAGCGGAAATCACTGATTCAGATGCCGGTGATTTTGTGGCTTGGGCTAAAGTTTATCATCGCACAGCAGGACATATTCTTTATCAAAGTATGAATATGACTTTGCAGGAAGAGAATCATTATATGCCTGCGTATTGTTTTTCTGCGGCTGACGGAGTTGACTATTATATTGTGGCTTCAGATAGTCAGGGAGAAAAATCTTATCACGGGACAGATGTAAATCCCCACCATATTGCTTCTGATACCACTCCTCCGACAATTACCTTTGTTGGACCAATTGGACCATTACCTTCGGGGACCACCCAATTTACATTTTCTTTTGGGACAAGTGAGGGCGCTATCTGTAAGTATAATACCGTCCCTGATAGTATTGATTATGAATCAATGCCTTATTCTTGTTCTGATGTTATACAAAGAACTCATTCAATTATATTTACTGGCTTATCAGATGGAAATACTTATGCTTATACTTACTATTTCAAATGTAAGGACGAAACAGGAAATATAAACACTAATGATTATGTAATTTCTATTTCATTTAATGTTTTAGGAGAATCTCCGCCAGAAAATCAGCCGCCGACTTGTAAAATTGAACTTCAAAATAATAACGGAGACAAAATAGATGAAATTAATATTGGAGAGTCTTTTAATATTTATGTTGGAGATTCTAATGGAGATATTGGTCAGGTAAGATTTTTAAGCGATGAATCGCAAGATGGCGAAGCAGATGAAAATTGTAACTGGACAGATCCACCTTTTTCGTGGACAGAACCAGGAGATACTTCTTGGGGATGGCATTGGAATCATTCAAATAAAAAAATGGAATGGTCGTTTAATAGCCCTGGCGATAAAGAGGTCTGGGCAGAGGTAAGTGATAATATTAATCCGCCTATCAAATGTTTTGCTGATATTTCTACAAGAGAGTCCATAAAAATAGAGATTGAAAAAAAGGGTTTATTTGGAGCTTTGTTAAGATTTAAGAACAATAATCCTAAGAACGAATACATTGTGAGTTTTGAAATTTTAGATAATAATAAAAAAGAAATTTTAGAGATAAAAAAAGTAGAAATAGATCCATTATTGGAGAAAATTTCTGATATGTCATTTAGATTACCTCCCAGAATCATTGGTCAAATAAATATTGTATTTGATCCACAGAAAAAAGAAGATTTAAATCTTCTAACTAATTTTTATATTAAAATCATTTATGTAAAAAATGGAGAAACAATAGAAAAGTTAGAAAAATTACATTTTGGAGAATATAATAATATAATAGCCACAAATTTTGACATAACTGAAAATGCTTATAATTTTTCAAATACGGATTGGCAAAAAGGAAAATGTTTTGGTATGGCGAAAACAGCTGAATTGTATTTTGAGAATGAATTGATTTTACCGCCAGAAGAAATAAATGTATATGATATAGAAAAAGGAAAAGCCAGAAAAAAATAGAGGAATTCCAAAATAGTTGGTGGGAGAATAGCTTAAGAGATATTTGGAACAAGATGACAGGTGATAACAAAATGAATACAGAAAATTATGATTTTCTCAAAACAGAAATTAAATTAAATGGAGTAGCGCCATTTTTATTAAGTAAAATAGCAAAGAAAGGCAAGAAAGTAAGCCATGCATTACTTGTTTATAAAATTATAGAAGACCAAAATAACGACATAGCTTATCTTTTAGTTTATGATAGTAATTATCCTTATGGGAAAGAAAAATATTTTTCTCAATTTCACGAAGCATTTTCTTATATCAAATATGATTTAAACTCATGCAAACTTAGTTATGAAGATTATACCAAATTTTTGCCACTTGTAGAAAAAATTAGTTATTTAAATTCTTACGGTTATAATTTTGCGAACAAAGGAGTGAAAAAAGATACTATGAGCGAAAGCGCTAAATGGAAAATTTTCAAGGAGGCTTTTGATTGGAAAGATATAGATTCAGTAACTCAAGAAAAATTATTTGATACTTGGGTTAACAACGGGAAAAATTGGTGGGAAGGCAATTGTTTTGGTATGTCGGTATCTTCGCTTATGGAATATATGTATCCGGAATACGATAATTTTTTAGAACATAAAAAAGAGAAAACCTTATATGATTTTGATGAACCGTCAGTAAGTGGAATTGGTGGATCTTTGATTCCAACAAACCCATGGAATGGAATAAATGCAATAGATACTGTATTAGAACATATTCTAAAATTTCAAATCATGACGAATAGCCAGACTGTACAAGAAAAATTAAGTATTTCCGATGATAAAATAGAAGAATATAATCCTATAAATGTGGTAATGAAATTAAAATCTTGTCCAGAAAAATATGTTTTGGGAATAGTAAATAGCAAAACGGAGAAAAATCATGCTGTAGTACCTTACAAAGTTGAAGAGCAGGATGATGGATACAAAATTTATATCTACGATCCAAATTCTCCTGATTATGATGACGAATGGCCTAATAAAACCTGGATTGAAGCGAGGGAAGGTAAATGGGAACTATTTAAGGAAATAGTACCTTGGATAAATTATGAAAGTAAAAGCGAAGGAGATCTTTTAATACCTTGGTCTATTGAAAAAATTTATAATAGCAAAACACTTCTTAAACCAGCAGTTCCTTTAGCGGAGGGAGATTATCCAGTTTATCATTTTTGCGGAAGCGCTGATTTTTCTTTAGTTGATTCTCAGGGGAGAATAACTGGTGTCAAGAATGGTGAACTTATTGATGAAATTCCTCAGGTACATAGAAAGTATAATTTTATTGATTCTAATGGAGCAGAGAGTGAGTACCAACCTCAAACTTATTATGTAAGCGATGATACTAAACTTATAGCTACGATAGAAGGAACAGACGATGGCACATATTCGTTGACAAAATTTGGTCCGGGTTATTTTGCTGATATTTTCGATGTTTCAATTAGTAATGGAGTCACTGATAGTATTGATTTTTCATCGGATAGCGCGAAGTTATCTTTTTTTGAAAATCAAGAGCCAAAAACTTATAATTTCACTTTGAATAAAAATATTAATGGCGCAAGCCAAACTTTTACCGCTATTGATATTCCAACGACAGCTGGACAAAATCATCAATATACCGTTGATTGGGATGTTCTTTCTCAAGGCGGAGAGGGGACAACTCTGAAGATAGACCTTGATGGCGATGGGGATTTTGAAGAAACCATTATTACTGGTGATACCTTTCAGCCGTCAGAAGCACTAGAAGCAGATGACGAACCAAAACAATCTACTTATACTGCTCCAAGCGGCGGAGGTGGTTTGCCGCAGAGTTTGTCTATTTCTGGAAGTTCAATCGGAACATCAGCGATAAGAGAAAATACCACTACTATTAGTTGGCGAACTAGTCAATTCTCTACCAGCCGAGTAATTTATTCCAGTGAAGACGAAATACATAATTTTGATTTAGATAGTTCTCTTAATTATGGTTACGCTCATTCCACTGAAAAATGTTCAACTAAGGCAACAGGACATCATATAACTCTCTATGATTTATATCCTGGCACAACTTATTATTATCGTTGTATTTCTGCTTCTTCACCAGATGTTATTAGTAGAGAATACAAATTTACGACTTTAGGAGAGAAGCCACCTCTTGCTCAAGAAGCTTCCGAGAGTGAAAAAGAAAAAGAAAAAGAGAAAGAAGTCTCATCTTCGCCTTCGTCTGCCGGCGAGATCGCTTTACTAGAAGAAAAAACAGATATTGAGACTGAACAGGAAGCATCTATTAAGGAAGAAGAAATATTTACAGATGTCGAGGAAATTGTCGAAAAAAGAGAAATAGAAGAAAAGCCAGAAGGAACAGAGAAAATTGCCATTGAGCCATCTCCAATTCCTTTAAGAAAAATTCCCCAAGGAAATTTGTTAGCCAGTTTATCTGCGGCTTTCGGGGAAATCAGTCACTCAACTTTTTTCACAGTTCTTCTGATTATGTGTCTTATGGGTTTGATATTTGTTGGAATTAGAGAGTGGCGACTCTTTCAGAAAAAGAGAAAGAAATAGTGAGTAGTGGGTGAAATATTAAGAAAAGTTATCCACAGGGTTTGTACTTGACAATTCTTCATTTATGTCTAAGATAATAATTGAAAGTCGCCTGTGCCTGCTTTAAGCAGTTGTGCAGGTTTTTTATTTGATTTTTTTTCAAAACAAACTAATATAAATTATGGGATAGGCAGTAAGCGGGTGTGGAAAACTCATTTGACTTGCTTTTTTGGAGAGTTGGTGATAATATAAAAATATAAACGCCCTGCCCAGCCATTTGGTCCGGCAGGGTTTTTAATAATATGAAAACTATACTTTTTGTAGATAATGTATTTATTTAGGTTTTGAAATGGAACCCAATAAAGGGTTAACTTTTACTACTTCTAGAACAATTTTGATAAGAAATTTTGAGGTTTTAAAGTTTCTTCCTCAAAAATTAATTTAATGATAACTATGGGCGGTTAAGAATTGGGAGCCAGAAATACTCTTTTATGGTCTTGAAATAGGTTCGAATCCTTCGGCGAACTCAGGACAGGCTTGTCCGCTCCGCGGAGCAAAGCAGCGAAAGCAGGGTCAAAACCCCCTGTTTTTGTTTTGGTTGAATTAAATCGGAATAAATCGGAATGAATCGGAAGTTGGACTTCCGACAATTTACTAATTCAAAAATAAGGCATTTGTCGGGCTTTTTTACTTGAATTTTGAGCAAGGAAAGTGTAAAGTAAGATAAAGATTAAAGCATTGGAATTAAAAGATATGTCTTCAAAATTTATAACAAATCAAGATAAAATTTTATCAGACGTAATCACTAAAATAATACCAGAATCTAAGAGTGTTTATTTTTTAGTTGGTTATTTTTATTTCTCAGGATTTTTTGAGTTGTATAAAGAATTAAAAAATAAGCAAGTAAAAGTATTAATCGGTTTAGAAATCGAACGAGCGTTAGACAATAAATTAAAAGAGTTTTATTTATTAGAGCAAAAGCATAGCAGAAAGCGTATTAGCGATATTAGAATGAGTTATTTTGAATCTTTGAGAACTTTAATCAATGAAACAGATTTTTGCGATACAAAAGAAAAACAAGAAGCTTTCAGAATTTTTTTACAGAAAATAAAAGATGGGACAATGGAAATAAAAAAAACAAAGGATCCCAATCACGCTAAATTGTATATTTTTGAAAGCAGCAAGGACCATAGTCGCGGAGGCATATTGCCAGGAACAGTTATTACTGGTTCAAGCAATTTAACTTTATCTGGTTTAAGAAATCGTTTTGAAATTAATGTAATTTCGCACGACGCGGATGATTATAAAATTTCTAAAAACATTTTTGATCAATTATGGAGTTCGGCTGATGTTTTAGTAAATAAAGATAATCTCGGCGAGTTTATGGAAGAAGTAGTTGAAAAAATTTGGATAGACAAATTGCCAAAGCCGTATTTAATTTACATAAGGGTCTTGTATGAATTGTTTAATATCCCAGACGAAAAAATAAAGCATCCGTCAAAAATAACTAAAAATATTTTTTTGGATTTAGAATATCAAAAAGACGCGATTAAAAAATCTTTAGATATTTTGAGAAAACATAATGGCGTGATAATCGCTGATGTTGTTGGGCTTGGCAAAAGCATTATTGCTTCAACTGTCGCGCATAACTTAAAACTGCAAACAATTATAATTTGCCCGCCTCACTTAAAAAGACAATGGGAGGATTACAAACGAGAGTTTCGTTTTAGCGCGGATGTTTATTCAAGCAGTTCAATCCATAAAGCCATTGACGATTACAAGCAGATTGATGAAGAGAAATTAATAATCGTGGACGAGGCGCATAAATATAGAAATGAGTTGACAGAAGATTATAATAATTTGCATCGTTTGTGCTTAGGCAACAAAACAATGCTTTTGTCTGCTACTCCTTTTAACAATAAGCCGCAGGATATTTTCTCAATGATAAAATTATTTCAAATCCCGGCGCGTTCTACAATTAGAACGGTTGATAATCTTTCTAATAGATTCAAGGAACTTTCTGTTGAATACAAAAAATTAAAAAATATTGCGAATGAGGAACAGAGAAAAATAGAAATAAACAAAATTGCTGACAAAATAAGAGATTTGCTTAATCCATTAGTTATTAGGAGGTCTCGCATAGATTTAGATAAAATCAATAGATATAAAACTGATTTAGAGAAACAGGGTATAGAGTTTCCAATAGTTAATCCGCCCAAACTTTTAGATTATACTTTTGGTGAATTAGAAGAAAAGTATATAGGCGTATTAAATAAAATTATGGGGGAAAGCAATAACGAAGAAGACGGATTTATTGGCGCTAGATACAAACCAACAAACTACATTAAACCCGAGAAAAGAGAAAAATATAACAAAGAGATTGAGCAAATGTACGGAGATAGAAATTTATTTGCTCAGAGTCAAAGCAATATAGCGAAATTTATGAAAAGGTTGTTGGTCCATCGTTTTGAAAGTTCTATTTACGCTTTTTATAGCACATTAGAATCAATGATTAAATCTATGGAATTAGTCCGCAAGTGGTACGATAAAGTTGGCAAAGTCCCTATTTATAAAAGAGGAAATATGCCAGACCCTGAAACTTTATTTGATACAACTGATGATGAGGGAAATACGCAAATTAAAAATTTAGATGAATTTTTAGAAAAATTAAAAGAGGAAAAGGGATATTGGTATATTGATAAAAAAGATTTACAGAAAAAATTTATAGATCTTTTGAAAAACGATATTTATTTGCTTGAAAAAATTAAACAAGATTGGTTTGAAAACATTCCTTTTGGTTTTGACCTTGGTTTTGATCCAAAAGTAGAAGAGTTCAAAAAAGAGTTAATCAAACAATTTAAAAAATGTCCGGACAGAAAAATAGTTGTTTTTTCTGGTTATAGCGATACTGCCGAATATCTATATCAAAAATTAAAAAATGATTTTAGGGTTTTTAAATATTCTTCCAAAGATTCAAGTGAAAAAAACAAAGGAATAATCAGAGAAAATTTTGACGCCGGGTTAAAAAAATCAGAACAAAAAAATGATTATGACATGCTTATAGCAACAGACGCAATATCAGAAGGATTTAATTTACACAGAGCGGGAACAGTTATTAATTTTGATATGCCTTATAATCCAACAAGGGTTATCCAAAGAGTTGGAAGAATAAACAGAGTTAATAAAAAAGTTTTTGACGAATTATTTTTGTATAATTATTTCCCTTCTTTTATTGGCGAAGAAGAAACGCGGATTAAACGGATTTCAACCTTAAAAATTGATATGATAAACGCTTTACTCGGTAGTGACGCAAGAGTGCTGACAGAGGATGAAGATATAGAATCTTTTTATCAGGATGAATATAAAAAAGCTGAGTTTATAGATAACAAAGAATCTTGGGATACACAATATAGAAGCGAACTTGAAAGCGTTAATAAGGAAATTTTAGACAAGGCAAAAGAAATTCAGAAAAGGACAAAAATTAGGAGAACGGAAAAGAAAGACAAAAAGGGCGTTTTGATTTTCGCTAAAAAAGGAAACGATTATTTATTTAAAATTGCGGAACAGGAAGAGCAATTTTTATTAGAAAATTCAGAAGCAATAAAATTATTTGAATCAAAAATTAGCGAAAAAGCAAATTCTGTTAGCGATAATTTTGAAATAGTTTATCAAAAATTATTAGCAAATCTATTTAAGCAATCAGCAGATACTAAAATAGATAACACAGACAGAAAAACAATTCAAAAAATTAGCTCTTTAATTAATTTATATCCAAACGAGAAAGAATATTTAGAGGATCTAATGTATGTTATGGAAAAATTAGAATCATTGACCAAAGAGGACGCAAAATACATTAGAAATATCAAAATCAACAAAAATCAAAAAGACAATAAAATTATCAAAGAAATAAAAAGGCAAATTTCTCATGAATATCTTGCGGATATAATGAAAAAAGCAAGCAAGATTGAAGAAGGCGAGGAATCATTAATAGTCGCTGAAGAATTAATTTAATATGAATTTTCAGGAAAAATATAATCGCGAGATGTTTTTAGATTTTTTGAAGGTATTATTGCCCAATGATTTTTTAATAAAAGAAGACGATGTCTTTTTACATAAAAAATTTGATAAAATTAAAAAAGTAATTGAGCTTGGCGATGTGGGAACATTAAAGGCAGGAGGTCAATCCTTAAAGGTTTATGAAGCAGAGCACGAACTTGAAAGCGATCCAAGGATTACATTAACGCGAGAGTTTTTTGATATAATGCGGGATAAATCAACTACCAGAGCATTGGTGATTTTTTATTCTAAAAAATCAAAAAATTATAGGTTTTTTTTGATGACCGTTGATTTTATTGCGGATGAGAAAAAAGTAAAAAAAGATTTTTCAAATCCGCGCAGATATTCTTTTTATCTCGGAGAGGATGCGAAAGTTTATACGCCAAGAAAATTTTTAATAGAAAATGGCAAAGTAAAAAATCTTGAAGATCTTATCTCACGATTTGACATAGAGGTTGTCACGGAAGAATTTTATAAAGAAATTGCTAATTGGTATTTTTGGGCAAATAGAAATGTAGATTTCCCGGATGACGCGGAAAAAGAAAAGAACGGCAGACAAATTGCGGTTATTCGTTTGATTACTCGTTTGATTTTTATTTGGTTTATGAAGCAGAAATCTCTTGTGCCAGATTATTTTTTTAATGAATCCGAATTGTCTAACATTCTTAATAATTTATCAGATAAAGAAAGTTCTTATTACAGGACGATTCTTCAAAATTTATTTTTTGCTACATTAAATACGCCGATTGAAAAAAGAAGATTTAGGCAGAGCAAAAATTACAAAGGGATAAACAACGATTATGGCAATCACGAATTTTACAGATATGAAGAATGTTTTAATAAGCCAAAAGAAATAATAAATCTGTTTAATGGAATTCCATTTTTGAATGGGGGATTGTTTGAGTGTTTAGATAAGAAAAGAGAGAAAATAATAATTGACGGTTTTTCCCGAATTAAAAAAAATCAGCCCCAGGTGCCTAATTATCTATTTTTTGCAAATGAACAAACGATTGACTTAAATAAAGAATATGGAACAAAAAATAAAAGATATAAAGTATGCGGCTTATTCCAGACCTTGAACAGATATAATTTTACAATTGACGAAAGCACTCCTATTGATATAGAAATTTCGCTTGACCCGGAACTTTTGGGCAGAGTGTTTGAAAAATTATTAGCCAATTATAATCCTGAAACCGCGACTACCGCGCGCAAGTCCACAGGCAGTTATTATACGCCGCGCGTTATTGTTGATTATATGGTTGACCAGTCATTGAAAGAGTATTTTAAAACACATCTTTCTTCCTTCTGTCATTCCGAGCAAGGCGAGGAATCTCTTGATAATAAATTAAATAATCTTTTTTCTTATTCCGAAGAAGGATATCAATTTAATAGCAACGAAATTAATATCTTAATAAGGGCGATTAATGAATTAAAAATAATTGATCCCGCAGTTGGTTCCGGCGCTTTCCCAATGGGAGCTTTGCAAAAATTAGTTTTTGTTTTATCTAAACTTGACCCGCATAATAAAAAATGGATGCAGGAGCAGATTAAAGCGATTGAAAAAAATGTTTCAGATGTTGTATTAAAGCGAAAACTAATAAAGAAAACACAAGACAATTTTGAAAATAATGAATTAGATTATGGACGAAAATTATATCTTATCCAAAATTGTATTTACGGAGTAGATATTCAACTAATTGCGATACAAATTGCCAAATTAAGATTTTTTATCTCTTTGTTGGTTGACGAAAAGAGCAATAAAAATAAAGAAGAAAATTTCGGCATTGAACCATTGCCTAATTTAGAAACAAAATTTATCGCGGCTAATTCTTTGATTGGCTTACAGAACAGCGGACAGATGACTCTTGAAGCGCCTTGCGTAGTTGGATTAAAAAAAGAATTAAAGGAAATTAGAGACAAGCATTTTAACGCTAACTATAAAAGAGAAAAAGACAAGTTGCGTAAAGATGATAAAAAATTGCGTCAGCAGATTGCCGGAGAACTTAAAAGAACAGGATTTAGCGCGGAAGACACAAAAAAAATTACTGATTGGGATCCGTATAATTCAAACATTGCTTCAGAATGGTTTGACCCTGAATGGATGTTTGGAATAAAAGATGGCTTTGATATCGTAATTGGAAATCCACCCTACATAAGAATATACAGAGGCAATATAGATAAAAAAATTTTAGAATATTTAAAAGGAAATTACAAATCGGCTTACAAAAAATTCGATTTATATGTAATTTTTATGGAAAAAGGAATTCATTTATTAAAAAATAAAGGTCTCATCTCTTATATTGTTCCTGATAAGTGGCTATCACAGCCATATGGCGAAATGATAAGAAATATTATTTTATCTGATACATCTATTAAATTTTTAATGGATCTAACTAATATTAAAGTATTCAAAAGTTCGACGGTTGACAATTATGTTTTCAATATTCAAAAAGGTGTTAATTTGGAAAATTGTTTACGAGTAATTAAATGCGATAAAAATTTTCAAATTTCGAATTTTCAAGTAAGGACAATCAAACAATCAAAATTAGAGATGGATAAGCCATTTAATTTATTTATCGAAAAAGAGGATTTTGCAATTCTTGAGAAAATTATGATAAATTCAATTGAATTGTCTAAAATTTGTTATGTAAATTGGGGATGTCGCCCTACTCCTAAGGAGCGATATGTAAGCGATTCAAAAATTAACGAAAAATACAAGCCATTAGTTGTTGGCAAAAACATAAACAGATACTATGTTTCAAAAAATTATCGTTGGGTTAAATACGAAAAAAATATGTACAATCCAATGTTTAAAGAATTATTTGAAAACGAAACAATAATGTTTAAAGATATTATCGGAAAAGGAAATATTGTTGCGGGTTTAAACAATAAAAATTATTATTCTGATTTTACTGTTATCAATGCAATTAAATGGGAGAAAATTATTCAGCTGAATCTGAGGCAGATTAAATTGCCGAAAGAAGTTAAAAAGTATAGTACATTAGACAATCTATATTTATTGTCCATAGTTAATTCAAAAGTCACGTCTTTTTATTTTAATAAATTAATGCGTAGTGGTCTTCATGCTTTACCGAATAATGTTAAAAAATTACCTATACCGATAGTTAATAAGGAAAAACAAAAACCATTTATCAAACTTGTTGATAAAATCCTTGCCATTACCAGAAACGATGATTATCTCCAAAACAAAACCAAACAAAAAAAGGTCAAAGAGTACGAAACCCAAATTGATAAAATGGTTTATAAACTTTATGATTTAAATGAGAAAGAAATTAAAACAGTGGAAAATTTTAAATAGTTGCGACTGTGTCTGTTAGTACTTGACAGATTTTTTGTGGCTTGGTAGTATGTAAATGTAATACATATCAATATGTAAATATGAAAAATAAAATAACAAAAAATCAAAATACTGTTCTTTTGGCAATAAATTCTTTTTTTCAGAAAAGAGGTTATTCTCCGACATTAGAAGAATTAAAAAACACTCTTGCAAAAAAAGGGTTGAAGTTAAAAAGTATTAATAGCGTTGTGCAGTATTTAAATATTTTAGAACAAAAAAAATATATTGAAAGATTTTCTAAGGCGAGAGGTATTAGACTTTTGGATAAAATATCAGAAAATTTTATAGAAATTCCTTTATTGGGCAGGGCTAATTGCGGCGAGGCATTAAGTTTCGCTGATGATTACATTGAGGATTATATTAATATCTCCAAAAAGTATATAAAGGGAGATAAGAAAAATTACTTTTTTATAAAAGCAGTTGGAAATAGTATGGACAAATCGGGAATCAATGATGGAAATTTGGTGTTAGTTAAAAAAACGCAAGGCGAACCGCAACCTAACAATACTGTCGTAGTCGTTATAAATGGTTTAGGGACCATTAAAAAATTTCAGAAAATTAATAAAGTGCCAGTTTTATTACCTGATTCTACAGATGCGACACATCAACCAATAATTTTACATCCGGAAGATCAGATTAATATCTGCGGTAGAGTTGAAGAAAGTTTTAATATTTCAACAACGGAAAAAGAAAAATAAATTGGTCGACTTTTCTTGAGATCAAAATTATTATTAAAGCAAAAAGATTGTGAAAACATTCTTAATTAATATGAATTATTACAAATTTCCAGCAGATATAAATAATGCGCCAATTTCTGAAGGAGTTTATTTTTTATCAGAAAACGCTTCAGATGACGGAGTTGTTTATGTCGGAAAGGCGGATAATCTTCGCGAAAGATTGTCTCAACATCCAGATCCAGAGAATCCCTGCCTTCAGAGAAAAAATATAAGTTATTTCGCTTACGAAGTAACTAATAACTCTGAAAACAGAGAGCAAGAATTAATTGATGAGTGCGAGCCAGATTGTAATCGCACTAATTAGAAAAGAACGGTTTGAGCGAGTAATAAAATTTATTCCTCGCTCAGCCGCTCTCCCAATTTAATTATATCAAAATTATGCAAAAAAGAACAGCAACAAAAGCACAAATTAAAAAAGAAAGGAATCCGAAAAAAGTTAAAAAAGTCATTAAGCAAAAAGGGTATCCGTCGGGCAAATTGCCCAAAGGTAAGGTTTTGCATCATCCAAAACCGGTAGCTATTGGCGGCAAAACGATTAAGAAGAATACGCGAGTTATAACAAAAGCAAAACACAAACGAATTCATAAAAATAGAAACAAAAAAGGAAAAATATAAATTAAATTTATGGTTAATGAAATAATATTATCCGGGCCTCATAAGAGTTTTGAGGATATTAAAAAAATTGACGATAATAGCATTGAGTATTGGATAGCACGGGAATTGTTACCGCTTTTAGGTTATAGAAAGTGGGAAAAGGCAGAAGAGGTCATTGCAAGGGCGGCTCGTGCGTGTATAAATAGCGGTCAAGATGTGGACAACCATTTTCACCGAACGGGGAAAATGGTCAAAATTGGCTCAAATACGGTTAGAAAAGTAAGAGATTATAAATTAGATAGGTATGCTTGTTATTTAATAGCTCAAAATGGAGATCCTAAAAAAACTGAAATAGCTTTGGCTCAGACATATTTTGCTATTCAAACAAGAAAGCAGGAAGTTTTTGAGCAATTACCAGATATCGCAAGGAGATTATTTATTCGCAATGAAGTGTCTGACCACAACAAGAAACTTTTTAAGACCGCCAGACAATCTGGCGTTACTAAATTTGGATTGTTTAATGATGCCGGATATAAGGGTCTTTATGGTATGCCATTATTAGATATTGAGCGGAAAAAGGGGATAAAGAAAGGAGAATTATTAGATAGAGCCGGTTCTACCGAATTGGCTGCTAATTTATTTCGTATTACTCAAACCGATGAAAAATTGAAAAAAGATAAAATACAAGGAGATGATTCGTCTTCTCGAACTCATTTTATGGTAGGTGGCAAAGTAAGACAGACTATTAAAGAAATTGGCGGAACAACACCGGAACATTTATCTACAGAAAAACACATTAAAGAGGTAAAGAAAGAAATAAAGCAATTAGAAAAAATAGAAAGAAAGAAACTTGAAGGCAAGAATAAATCTAAATCTTAAGTAGTTGCTAATAATTTTTCAACTTGTTTTCTCATAAACTCAGGGTATTTAACGGATTCTAACCACTTTAGGGTTCGGAAATCGTCCCATCCGGCGAGCAAAGCAGCGAAAGCAGGGGTAAAACCCCTGTTTTTGTTTTGGGTTGTGATTTTTTTTGATTGTAGTTATCTACGACTCATCTACTACGGCCTATTGACAACCTGGCTTGGTTGGTGTAATATCAAAATATTATCACACCCCACCGAACAGGCTCAATTCGAACACTCACATAATTAATTTTTCTAAAAACGCATCAGCGTTTTTTTTGTTTTTCTGTATTTCTTAAGTGCTTCAGCAGGTGTTAAATAGCCCAAACATTCCAGTATTCTTCTGTTGAT
>DAOWLG010000029.1 GCA_030643485.1 Candidatus Nealsoniibacteriota bacterium
TAGCGCCCCTCTATAAGCTGTGTTTAGCTATTATAGAAAAGGCATACCCGCCGCAACAAAATTAAGGAGGATTTTTAATAATCCTCTTTTATCTTTTTCTTTTATTTTTTATAATAATTATATGAAAGCGATAATTCTTGCTTCCGGTGAAGGAAAGAGATTGATGCCGTTAACAAAAAAGACGCCAAAACCCCTAATTGAGATTAGCGGCGGTCTTAGCATTTTAGAAAGAATTATGCGGTCCTTAACAGAAAATAATATAAACGATATTATAATCACAACCGGCCATCTGGAAAAGCAAATTGGAAAATTTATAAAAAATAAGTATCCCAAAATCAATATAACTTATGTTGAAAATCCTGTTTATGATAAGACAAATTATATCTATTCATTATGGCTCGCAAGGAAAATTCTTCAAGAGGATGATATTATTCTGATGCATGGCGATTTGGTTTACGATTTTGAGTTAATGAAACGAATTATAAATGAGGATAGAACCTGTGTTTTGATAAAAAAGGGAACTGAATTCCCGAAAAAAGATTTTAAAGCAAGAATTAAAAACAATTTGATAACCGAGATAGGAGTTGATGTGTCCGGTAAGGACGCTCGCTTTTGCGCGCCTTTGTATAAATTCTTAAAACACGATTTCAAAGAATTTTTAAATGAAATAGAGAATTTTATAATGGCCAATAAAGTCAATTGCTATGCTGAAGACGCTTTTAATAAAATTTCAGACAAAATAAAATTATACCCGGTTTATTACGATAAGGAATTTTGTATGGAGATAGACGACTTTGACGATTTAGAAAAAGCAAAAAATTTAAACTTGAAAATATAAATTTTATGAAGACCATTTTTATTTCTATTCCTTTGGGAATTGTGGCCAGGAATATCCTGCGAACTGATATTTTTCGCATTTTGAAGGCGCAAAAAGACCTTCGGATTGTTTTAATTTTGCCGAAAAATGTTGATTCATATTTGCGCGAGGAATTAAGGGCTGAAAATGTGGTTATTGAAGAGCAAAGAGCAAGGGTGAGAGCCGGCCCTTTCCGCCACTTTATTTTATATCCCTTTATGCGGAATTTGGTTTATACCGAAACCACTAAAATGTATTTTCGTTATGGCAGCAAAATGAGCCAGCCGCGAAATACTCCCATCCGTTATTTTTTCAGCCGTATTTTTTTTGGTCCCCTGAGCAAAATAACATTTTTAAAGCGGCTTTGCCGCTGGCTGGATTATAATTTCTTTAACAAATATGACAAAGTATACGAATCTTTATTTGATAAATATCAACCCTCTTTGGTTTTTGTGAATAATTTTTTACACGATCCAATAGATTTAGCCCTTTTAAGAATAGCTCGCCGTTGCCATATCTCCAGTATAGGCATGGTTAAGAGTTGGGATAATCTTGATAAATGGCTGTTGATTGCCCTGCCGGACGTTTTTTTGGTTTGGAATGAAATAATGAGAGAGGAACTTATAAAACTTCAGGACGTTAAGTCCCAAGATATTAAAATGATTGGTGTTCCTCAATTTGATGTTTACAAAAAACAGGATGTTTTTCTCTCCAGAGAAGAATACTGTCGTAAGCTCGGTATTGACCCGTCTAAAAGAATTATTCTTTTTGGGTCTGATTGGTCTATTGTGTATGATGATGAAATAGCGGACATTCTTCATCAGTTTGTGATTGAAGGCGCGTTAAAAGAAAAATGTGTAATTTTAGTAAGGCCTCATTTTGAGGAGTATAAATTAAAAACAGGCAGGTTTGAGAAATTTAGAAATTATCCTTACGCAACGCTTGATAAACCGGACAGAATTGGCAAATGTCTGAAAGGTTGGGACCCTGACTGGGAAAATATGAAGCATTTGGCAAACAATCTTTATCATTGCGATATGGTGGTGACTTTCGGCTCCACCCTGTCTATTGATACCGCTTTTTTTAATAAACCCGTAATAAATGTCGCTTTTGACGGGTTTTATAAAAGACCATGGCTCTGGTCTGTTTTGAGAGGGTATAAACACGTCCATTATCAACCCGTGATTAGTTCGGGAGCGGTTCGATTGGCCCATAGCAGAGAAGAACTTAAGAATACGATTAATCAATACTTAGAAAATCCCTCATTAGACAGCCAGAAGAGAAAACAATTCCGTGAAAAATTTTGTTATAAGCCGGACGGAAAAGCGGGTCAAAGAATTGCTGAAAACATCTTGGCGATTTTAAACAAGGCATAAGCCAATGACGACAAGAAACAAAGAATACAAACAAAGAGGGGATTATCACGAAGAATTGGACACAAATTGGTCGTATTATCCCACTTATTTAGCAAAGAAAAAATTTGTTTTAAAGATTTTGGGAAAAGAGCCAAGAGAGGCAAGAATTTTGGATATGGGATGCGGAGAAGGCGTTTTTATCAAAGAGTTAATTTCTCAAGGATTTTCAAATGTTTCAGGAATAGATTTAAATTATTCTTCAGAATTAGTGGAGAAAGGAAGCGTTTTGGCAACGCCCTTTCCCGCAAAATCTTTTGATATTATTTTGCTATTAGACGTTATTGAGCATCTTGCCTTTCAAGAGCAAGAAAAAGCGCTGGAAGAAATTAGAAGGATATTAAAAGACAATGGAAAATTAATAATTTCTATTCCTAATTTAGCCCATTTTTATTCCCGGGTTTCTTTCTTGCTAAAAGGCAAACTTCAAAGAACGGCCAATATTAAAAAACATCTGGGAGACCGGCCTATTAAAGAATACATTGATTTGTTAAAAGCGACTGGTTTTCAAATAAAAAAAAGGAAAGGTCTTTTTCCGACCTATCCTTTTTTATATAATCTAATTATTCTTTTCCCGGCCAAGACCCTCTGGTTGTATGATTTTTTGAATAAAACAGTTGCTTACTCAAATTTTTGTTTTTTAAATATTTTTATTTGCAACAAATCTTAATGGATATTTATTATTTTAGCGGATTTTAATATTCTTCTGAGCGGCTTAAATATTTTTGATTCATATCTATAAATATAAGTATCTATTATATCGCCGCCGAAAGATTGCTTAAATTTAGCCACACCGGCCTTTGCCGGGTCAGTGAGATTAACAATACCCAAATCAAGTTTTTTGTATCCATTTTTTTTGCCGTATTTACAGATTTCAAACATTGATCTTCTGGTTGTCCAACTGGTATTTTTAAATTCTTTTTCTTCGTTTTTCATTCTTAAAGAAAAGATTTGGCCAATTCTTAATATTTTATTATGGTCATAGCAGGATATTGAAGAAATGAGTTCCCCCTTAAAATAAGCGCTAAAA
>DAOWLG010000004.1 GCA_030643485.1 Candidatus Nealsoniibacteriota bacterium
GAAACTCCTGTCCAATTGAAAGATAATAAGTATTACCCCTTCCCCAAATTTTATCCTCTGAATTCCTGAAATGCGTTGCTTTCCATTCTCTGCTTGGTAAAAATCCATGTTTTTCTTCTAAAAGGTCAATGTTTGTTTTTTCTCCCCAGCCAAAAAGGCCCAGATATTTCCTTATTCTTTCCAATCCCAAACCGTCAAAATTTTTATTGCCGCCTCCGATTGTATAAAAAAAGACATTGCAGGATTCGGCAATCGCTTTCCTTATATCGGTCCAGCCGTGAGTAGACCAGTCGCGGTATATCCAAAATTCCGGTTCAAGATCCGGCCAGGATTTATTTTTAATTTTAATTTCACCTTTGCAATTAAACTTTTTTTGAGGAGAAATAATTTCTTCCTGAAGCGCGGCAGACGCAATCAATGGTTTAATAGTGGACCCGGAAGGATAGGTTCCGGAAATCACTCTATTAATAAGCGGATAACGGATGTCGCTATTCAATCCCTGCCACTGCTCCGATGTCATTCCCTGAGAAAAAAGATTATTATCAAAACTTGGCAAACTCACTAAAGATAAAACCCCGCCGCTGTCAACATCTATGACGCAAGCTACGGCCCCTGTCGCTCCAACCCGCTCTATATTTTCTTTGAGTATTTCTGTAATTTTTTTTTGCAGGTCATAATCCAACCAAAGAACTAAATTACTACCTGATTTCGGCAAAGAAATAATTTTTTGAGAAATTAATTTTCCTTGAGCGTCTTTCTCAATTAAAAGTTCGCCTGGTTTTTGCTGAAGCGTTTCATTATAGAATTTTTCTATACCTGCAAGATCGCCTGTTTTTCTTTTATACCCAATAATGTGTGAAAAAATCTCTCCGTCCTTGTAATCCCGAACAGTAGTATTTTTAATTTCAAATCCTGAAAAATCATTAATTTTTGTTTCTAATAAAATTAAGGTTTGGTGCGGTAGGTTATCGGAAATAGTTATTATAGAAGAATCTGTGTTATCAATTTTTTGCTTTAAGGTTTCCGTATCCTTTTCTATAATTTGAGAAATCTCTGAAAAAATTCTGATCCGTTCTTCCTCTTTTCTGGGAAGTTGATTTTTATGACAAATCAAATCAAATGAAGGCCTGTTAAAAACCATTTGAACGCCGTTTCTGTCGTATATTATTCCTCTCTGGGCGTTAAGAGAAAAAATTTTAAACTTATTTCCTTGAGCGAGCGCGGAAAAATTTTGTCCTTCAATTATCTGAAAATAGCAAGTCTTAATAAAAAAAATTGAAATCATTATTAAAAAAAACAAATAAACACCCTGAAGGACCTTTTTGGAAATAGGCACCTCTATTTTTTTTTCTGAAATTCCTGTTTTCTCTTGCTGTTTTTGAGATAAGGCATCTAAAAATATCTCCTGCGGTTCAAGATCTATTTTAGTGTTTCTTTTTACTTTTAGATTTTTACCCCACACCACTTTTTCAAAAAAAGTGGTGTGGGGTTTAAAATTGAACATATTTTTTAATAATGAATTTTATAAAAATTGCGACTGTAAGCAAAATCAAAATTTCCATTCCAAATATATTGACAGACCAAATATCTAAAAAAAAACCACCAATAAAAGCAGCAAAAATACCTGTTTTTTCTTTCTGGGGTTCAAAAAAATTTACAAGGATAACTGAGAATAAAATAAAATTGGGAACTATTCCTTTTATATCAAAATGAATCAGAAAACTCGTCTGAAGTAAAGCCAAAAAATAAAATAACACAGTGATAATAAATAATTTTTTAATCATTTTAAGATGACAAACAAACTTTCGGTTTCCTTGATATTAAAAAAAGAGGAAATATCTGCTTTTTGATACGGGTCTAAATCGCTTTTTTGGATTTCTTTAATCTCACCAACTAAAAGTCCTTTTGGAAAAATGCCTCCAATCGCGGTAGTTACAACAATATCTCCTTTCAAAATTTCCTTGTCCCAAGGAATAAGGTCCAAATATAAAGATAAATTTTCTTTCCCTTTTACTATTCCAGAGATATCTTTTTCTTGTATTTTAATATCAAAAGAACTTTGTTTGTTACTTATTAGCATTACTTTGGAAAAATCTTTGTACACTTCTTTAATTTTGCCGCAAACCGCTTTTTGCGCGGTAATAACAGGCAAATCCTCTAAAATACCATTATCCGCCCCCTTGTTAATCAAAATAAAATCCTTGCCAATATCTTTTGCAATAATTTCGGCTAAAATCAATTCAAAATCTTTTTGCAGTCCTAAACCCAGCGCTTCCCGAAGCATTTTATTTTCCGCTTTTATTTCTTTCAAAACCGCAATTTCGCCAAGCAATTTTTGGCTTTGTTTTTTTAATTCTTGATTTTCTTTTTTAAGATTCTCTATCCCATAAACCGCTCCAAAAATATCAGAAACCCTATCCCCTGCTTTCCAAAATATCTTCTGAATTGGCGAAGAAATTAAATAAAAAGTATTTCTAATTCCATCTGAAAAACCAGCCAGATTTATTGCCAGAAAAACAAAAATCAAAACAACAACAATCGCGAACACTTTTATTTTTTTGTTCCATGTTCTATATTCCATATTCCTCAATTCTATTATATCTCTTTTTGGAAACAAAAAACACCCCTCGTATGGCTTAATTTATCGTCAAAATAATATTAAAGAAAAAATTACCCCATCGGTGATATAGCAAAACCAAAAAAAACTCTGCATGAGAATGCAAAGGAATTAACTTAAAGTCCTGCTTCTTCTTAAGAATCTGGAAAATAATCCAAGTGGGTGTCCGCACCTAAATTTTTATAGTTTCAGGACCTCTGTCATTTGGTAAATTAGAGACAAAACAACAGGTGGCGGCATTAAACTATAAGAATCATTGCCCTGGTCATCTTCAACAATCCATGGCTTTTTAATTACCTTTACCTTTTTCTTTTTCTCGTCCCATTTATAATAAAATTCCGGAGTAATTTCATAATCATCAATTAAATTTTTTGCTTGTTCCACGGGAACTGAATTTCTCAATAAAATTTTTGGAATACCGTATAAAGAAAACGCTTTTTCCATTAACTTTGCGTCTAATTTTATCCGTTCTTTTATCGGTTCCATTCCAAACTCGTCTCCTTCTTTCTGGACCATTTCCGCGCCTTGGCATTCCGGATTATCGCAAACCAGAAAAAATTCTTTTTTATCTTCTTTATATCCAATTCTTGAACTAGGCATTAATTTCAGGTTTCCTGATGTTTGGCAAACCGGGCAAATCCTTCTCCATTTTATTCTTTCGTCAATAACTTTTTCCGGCAGATCAATCAAAACAAAAAAATCAGGGTCGTCCCTGTAATCAATTAAATCCCTAAAAAACAAAGAAAAAGCCATTTGGTCTAACTCCCGCGGAAAGCCGTCAATAAAAATAACTTTTCCTTTCTGCTTGGCTATTTCTCTTTTAGTTAAAGTTAAAATCAATTCTGTTGGCAATAATTTTTTTGTGCTTCTTGATTCTAATATTGAAATTATTTCGTCAACTGAAATCCATCCGCGGTAATTTTTTTTCAAAAATTCAATCAGTTGTTCTTTTTTTTCTTTGTCTTTCAACTCTTTGTCAACTCTTCTTGTCATATCTCCAATGGAAAAATGGAAAATTTTTTCAGGAGCCACTATTCCAGCAAACATTTTTGCGTATGTTCCTTTGCCGGAATTTTTCTTGCCCAAAAAATAAGCGATAAAACTATGATTTTCCAGATATTGGCGCAGTTTTTTTATTTCCGCGCCTGCCTTCAATTCAAAATACTCTTGGCGCTCCGAAGGCGCGGTTAAATTAAATTTTTTATCTACTCCTTGTTTTTTTGTCTTAAAAATTGGAAAATCCATAATTAACTCCATCGGAAACAATTTTAATGTCGCCATCTTGGTCTGTTCTTAAAACCTTTATATCATACTTTTTCAAAATTGCCAATGTTTCCGGATAGGGATGGCCGTATCTGTTATTTTTTCCACACTGAATTATTGCAATTTTCGGACATACTGCTTCAATAAACTCTTCTGATGAAGAGGTCTTGCTTCCATGATGCCCTACTTTCAAAACATCTGATTCTAAAAACACCCCTTTATTTACTAATTTTCTTTCTACTGACTTGAAAGTGTCGCCAGTGAATAAAAAAGAATTTTCGCGAAAAACTAAATTATTGACAATTGATGTATTGTTTATATTTTTTAATTTTTGATCTTCCAAACTTTCAAAAGGATATAAGATATTAAAATGCGCATCCCCTGCTTTAATAACTTGTCCAGATTTTGCAATAATTATTTCCGCGCCTTCTTTCTGGATTAAACTCTTCCATTCTTTATATTCCGCGGTTTCCCGCAGGACACCTGTCCAGAGAATATAATCAATTTTATATCTTTTCAAAACTTCTATCAGTCCTCCAAAATGGTCGTGTTCTGGATGTGTTAAAATAATTAAATCAATGGTTCGGTCCCAAAAAGGCATTTCTTGCGATAATTTTTCTAAAATTGCGCTGTTAGGTCCACCGTCAATTAAAATCTGATATCTTTGTGGCGTTTGAATAAAAATAGCGTCCCCCTGTCCTATGTCAAAAAAATTAACTTCAAGAAATTTTGGTTTGCCTATCTCCCAAACCGCGAGCCAAGCCAAGATATTAAAACAAACTAACCCCGCTAAAATGTAAAAAACAAAATTTTTGTTTTTATCTAACATATTTTAATACAGCCAAAAACCGCTGAAAGCGGTTTTTGGCTCTTTGAAATATCTCAAAAATACTTTTACTGTTTCTTGCCAAGAATCCTGAACATCTTTGTGCCGCAGACCGGGCAAATACCGGTCATTGCCCTTCTCTTAGTCCCTCCTTTTCCTTTCATACTTATTTCCTTAGGATCTTTCATTTCTCTTTTTGTTTTGCATTTTACGCAATAAGCAGTAGTTTCTTTAGTAATTTCTTTAGCCATAATAATTAAATAGTTAATAATAATTGATAATCTTCGACCTTTCCCCACACCTAATAAGGACTGACTTCGTCAATTAGGTGCCTTCGGCACCTTGTCCTTATTAGGTGTGGGGTTTCCCTTATTACCTTTATTTTATCTCATTATCAAACTATGTCAACCTATTGTATATGATGGGTATATAAGTGACACTTTGATAGAATTATTAAAGTTAATTGGTGTTTCATAATTCAAGGTTACCTATGTATCTCATCATATACACAAATTCAAAAAAAAGTAGGGAGAAAATTTCCCCCTTTTTTATACTATTGTCAATTTTACCCGATTTACTCCGCCCAGAGACTTTATTATCCCTGTTAGTCCTACTATTCTTCTTGGTTCGCCGTTCACTGATATTGTTTCAAGTATTTCTTTGTCCTGTAAAAGCACTTTCCCCACCGATATCACTATATCTGAGTACGAATCTATCGCCTCTGCGAGACCGTCACTTGCGTGTTTTCCTCTGTTATTACTGCTATAGACGTAAGCTATATTCCCTATACTTTTACCTGTCTCACCCTTCATCCATTTATCTTCCACAATGTATGCTCTGATTGCGTCCCTTATTCCTTCCGACCTTGACGCATAGCCTCTCCCTCTTATTATTCCGTCAAATATATTCAATAAATTTGACGGTAAGCACATTCCAATTCTACTCAATCTACCATTTTCTTCCATTTCTTTTTATCACCCCTTTTTTTTTATTTTTTTCCAAAAAAATTTGGATTCTGATTTTACTTTACATATATTAAAAAAATAGTCAACCCCACACCTAATAAGGACAAGGTGCCGAAGGCACCTAATTGACGAAGTCAGTCCTTATTAGGTGTGGGGCAACCCCCTAACATCCAACCGCGTTTTCAAAATGACTGATTCTCGCGTTTTCTGTTTCTAAATCAATAATAACGCTGATTACATCAATCTGCCATTTTGCGTCTAAAGAGATTTTATTTTCGCTCAGCCAAATCTGAGCCAGCTTCTTTAATTGTCTTTGCTTGTGAAAATTAACTCTTTGCTCCGGACTAATTTCGCTATCCTTGCCAGAACTTTTTACTTCTACAAAAACTATTGCTCCTTTCTTTTGCGCAACAATATCAATCTCCCCGAAACTCGGCCCGGATTTCATTTTCTTTTTGAAATTCCGCTCCAATATCTTATATCCCCTATCCCTTAAAAAATCGCAGGCCTTATCCTCGCCCAATTCCCCAATCTTCTTTGAATTCATATTTCTCAAACTTGCCAGAGGTCTGTCCTCTGGCAAGTTTAGTTTTCTATTGTCTTATTCGCACGAATTAGACAATGGTTTAGAAACCAGGCGCGTTGGGGTCTAACCCTAACACCCGCTCTGCTCTATACTATTTTCGGCTTTCTCATTACAAATAAATATTTAAATCCTCGCAGATAGAAATTAAATCAACAAAAATCCAATCTCTGAATATCCTCGCTTGTTAAACCATATTTCTTAAGTATTTTTTCATTTTTCAAAAATACAACCCGTTCTTGATGGTCATTTTCTGGGTGATAAGTAATTACTGCATCACTATAACTATCTAAAAATATCTCCCAATCTTTTTTGCTAATATCGCCAATCTTTATTGAAAGTTCCCATTCTTTAATAAATTCCAACAATCTTTCAACGGCTTCGCCTATGGTAATTGAAAATATTGTTTTGTTTTGATTCAATTTAATTGATTGTAAAATTTGTTTTGCGTTCATAATTTTTAATTAAAACTTAAAAATTCATTTTTTCCAAACAATATGTCCGTTAATGTTGTATTTTTCATAGACACCTAAAACTTCTTCACAAAATTTTTTAGTTTTTTTATCCCCGATTTTTATAGATGCTTCCCAAAACCGAATGAGCATTTTCTTTCCGCTTTCTGTCTGTCCATAATTTTTCTTTCTAAAATTACAAACAGAGCACAATGTTTGTCCATTATCAACAGATGCTTTTCCTCCTTTATCTTTAGGAACTCTATGGTCTACATGTAATTCGTATCCCTCGTCTTGTCTTCTGCCACATTGCACACAGCGATAATTATCTCGTTTCAAAATTGCTGCTTTTTGTTCGGGTGTAAAATCTTCTAATTTTCTTTCTTTGACCGCATCAGGGTCATATCTATAAATTCCTTTTTTAACTTTTACTAAAAATCCAATCTCATGTAAACTTCTAATTGATCGCCAAGTGTCTCTTGATTTTTTACCGTAAAGTCTTTTATATCTCTTTTCAACCCAGTCAACGACTGGGCCGTGAGGCATATCTTCTTTTGGATGTGTCTTAAAATATTTAATCAGCAAATCTCTAATTGATTTATTCTTTTTTTTCATGTTTATATTGAGTTAATGAATTTAATTTATTTTTGCCTCTTGTTGTAATCGTTTTATTGCTATGTCGCAATAATCTTTATCAATATCAACTCCAATTCCTTTTCTATTGTGTGAATACGAAGCAATAAGCGTTGAACCACTACCCAAAAATGGATCCAAAATTGTGTCGCCAATAAAACTAAATAATTTTATACATCGTCTTGGCAATTCAACAGGAAATGCTGCGGGGTGTCCGCCTGCCCCTTTTTTGCTTTGACCTGGGAATGTCCAGACCCCATTTGTCCAATCCATAAATTCTTGGTTTGTAATATCATTTTTTCTACTGCCCCCTGTTTTTTTCCAACTGTCTTTATACAAAATTAAAATCAATTCCACTGGAGCAATAACATAAGGGGCAGAAGCAGACATATATGAACCCCAAGCTGTGCGACGAGATATGTTCCCTTCGTTCCAAATAATTGTTGAATGGTATTTCCAACCAATATCTTTTACAATTTTTGTAATATCTGCGCCAACTGATTTTTGTCCGCCCTTATTTTTGTCAAGTGGAATGTTTAGCAAAAAACGCCCTTCATTTTTTGCTAAATCAAAACATTTCTTAACCCATTTTTGGGTAAATTCTAAATAATTCTCATAAGTTAAATTGTCGGCGTGGGAATTGTAATGGATATCAACATTGTAAGGCGGAGAAGTAATAATCAAATCAATAGAATTTTCCGGTATAGCAGTGATTTTCAAAATGTCATCTTTGAAAATAGAAATTCCATCTTTTTCAAAATATGGTTTTTGAGATTTTATCTCATTAATTTTTATATTCTGTTTTATGGCTGTTGTGTTTTGCATAAAATTATTTAATTAAATCACTTACTTTAATGTTATTGTAATGGTACTAAATTACAAACGATCAAAATATAAAAATGTGTGTTGATGTCAATCCTCAACAGCCGCTCCTTAAATTATTAATTGTTATACCTGATTTTTTTATAAAGATTGTCAAAAATTTTTACAATCTCTTTGTCCTCGCTCACGCCTTGCAAACAATCATCTAAATCAGAATACTTGATTTCAAAAAATTCGTCAAATAATTTTTCGCCTCTATAAATATACTTTTTCTCTGGAACATAAATATTACCTTTCATAATTTTTCTATTGAAATAATAAAGAATCGGTTTCAATTCAGAGATGTTTTGAATATTTAATTTTTTCACTAATCCAGCATAAGTTTTGATAAATTTTCTGTTGATATCAACAAACTTTCCAGTATCATGGTCATCATTATATTTTACCTCAACATAATAAAAAACATTATCTCTCGTATCCTTAAATAAGACATCAATATCGTGCTTAGTAGTGATAAGATTATTGTCTGATTTTTGATTCTTGATAATACTATTAAGTAATTGCTTGAATTTATTATTAAGTTTATCGTTGTTATTTGTTTGTCTATTTGTAATAAAGCGGTCAATTATAGAATCGCTTGCTTCTGTGATAGAAAGAGCAACATTTTTCTTATTTGAAACATCCGAAATAATTTCAAGGTATTTTTCTTGTTCAACAACATTATGGATTAAAACTTCAATAAAATTTCCGAATTGAATATTTAAAGATTGCAAAAGCCCACCAAATATCCTGTATTTAATAGGGATAAAATGAGTTTTTATCGCGTGTCCAGCGGCAATCTTTTTAACTTTCTTTTCAGAAATAGTATTATTAAGTAAGTCAATCACAGAATTTTTAATAAGTTTTTTGATTTTATTGTTTTTCATGATTTCAAATTGCTACTTTTAAAATTTTTATTAAACCTTCTTAATGCCCAATCAACATAAAATTCGTTTTCCTCTATCATTGTAAAATTTCTTTTATGTTTGTGAGCGGCTACCGCAGTAGTGCAAGTTCCAGCAAATGGATCAAAAACTAAGTCATTTTTTTTAGTAGATGCTAAAATTATTCTTTCTAACAAAGGAAGCGGTTTTTGAGTAGAATGAATTTTTTTCCCATTTTCGTCTCTCAATCTTTCATTCCCATTACAAATACTAAAATACCAATCATTTCTCATTTGCTTGCCATTATTATTTTTTTTCATTTCTTCATAATTGAAAGTGTAATTTTTTGCGTTTTTATCTTTTACCGCCCATATTAAAGTTTCGGAAGCATTAGTAAATCTTACGCCCTTAAAATTTGGCATAGGATTAGATTTTATCCAATGAACATCATTTAATATCCAAAATCCTAAATCCTGCAAAATATTACCAACTCTAAAAATATTATGATAAGAACCAATAACCCAAAGAGTTGCGTTTTTTTTCATTAATCTTTTAACTTCTTTCAACCAAGCAGCAGTGAAATCGTCGTAATGTTCAAAATTTTTAAACTTATCCCATTTATCGTCAACGCCATCAACTTTTGTATTATTCGGACGGTATAATTCATTTTGTAGTTGCATATAATAAGGCGGGTCAACGAAAATCATATCAAAACTATTACTTTTTATTTTTTTCATTTCTGCAAAACAATCGCCAACAATAACACTATTCTCAATATCAGATTTATTGCTAAAATTTTTTATTTTTTTAATAATCATATTTTTCTATATCAATTATAGCATATTTTAACAATATAAAAAATGCCAAAAAAAATTGCCAGAGGACAGTCCTCTGGCAATTTTTGTTTGTGGTGTTTATTGGATAAAGTCCGAACTTATTACGAACAAAATCCCGACGCTGATTGATTGCCCGCTCGCCTGCGGCGAGCGGGCAGAAATCCGCTTTGCGAATTTCCCGCCCCCCAGACCTCGCTTTTTTCGCTACCGCAATTTTTCGTGCCAGCGAATCTAACGCGTCGCTAATAGCGGTTATTTAATTTTATTCAACAATTTAATGAGTTTATCCCAATCGCCCGTTATTTTCAACTCGTTTCTTTTTATGGCTCTTTCAAGACCCGTATTCCTTTTGAATAAAAAACAAGGAGAATCCCCTAATTTTTTCTCTTCGCTATAAAATCTATGTCTAACGTTTTCGCTGATAGTTAGATAAACGCATTTTATTTTTTTATCAATTTTTTTAACAGAATTAAAAACTTTATTTATATTTTTGATATCTTCTTCGCTGAAAATCCCTCTAAATTTTATTTCAAAAACTATAATCACTTGCTTTGAATTGTAAAGTAAATTCTCTTTAGCTCGTTCTCTATTTTTCAAAACTAACAAATCTAATTCGTTGGAAACACCGTCAATAAAAACATCTCTATTGCTTACATTAAATCCTTTTTTCATTAATTCTTTTCTCAATAATTCAACAGTTATAGCTCCTATGAACTTTTTGCTCAATTTTCCATCAACTTTCATTTTTTCTCGATAACACATTATTTTTGAGATAAGTGAATTTTCAAATTTCATAACTTTATGCCCAAAAATCTAAAAGATTTTTTATTGCTTTCTAATGTAATATTAACTGAGATAAAATTATTCTTTTTCAAGAGTCAGTAACCCTACAATTCTGGTCGTTTTCTTGTCTCCCCCTAATTCAACACACCAATGCGGAACATTATTCATACTAATAATGGAAAGGCTTTCAATCCAAAAATTAGTTGGTTTCTCAAAGGCAATCATTTCTTCCCAAATCCTTCTCAATTTTGTTTTTTTAATTGGTTTTTCTTTTGGGAAAGATACCGGTTTGTTTAATAGAAAATAAGTAAGAAATCCCGCTAGGTTTCTCCAGTTTTCTTCTATTTCAAAAATTGCGGTTGGCAAACTATATTCCTTGAATAATTTTATAAGTTCAGTTCTTAACTTGAACAACCCAATCACTTTTGATACTTCATTAACTGTGTAGCCGGATGTTGGATTCCAATTTTTTGCAATAACTTTTGTAATATCTCTCAAAATTGACACACTTACCTCTGACT
Source organism: Candidatus Nealsoniibacteriota bacterium (assembly GCA_030643485.1). Lineage (GTDB taxonomy): Bacteria > Patescibacteriota > Minisyncoccia > Minisyncoccales > JAGMDC01 > DAOWLG01. Next base: position 11,225 of record DAOWLG010000004.1, read on the forward strand.
TATCTAGTTTGGTGTGAACCATCCAATCGGAATAAAATTCAACAACTTTGTATTCTTCTATTTTGAAACTTTCTTCTAATAAATGACGCGCCTGCACCATGAGAAAACACATATCTTCTCGTTCCATAAGGCCATCTGGTTGAGAAACTCTATCTATCCAATTTTTAATCCGGTCTTGCGTCGTCATTATTTTTATAAATTAACAAACTCAAATAATTTTTCTTGTTCTTCCATTTCCGTCGTCGCTGGATTTCGTGCCAGCAAAGCTGTCGCGCCTAATATTTTATTTTCCAGATTTTTCTCTATGGTCATCCTTACATAACATCTGGCAATTTTTAGATATAGTCTTACCGCCCTCACTCCAAAGTTTTATATGGTCAGCTTCCATTTCTTCAAATTTCCATTTCTTTTTCTTATTCTCGCCTTTGCAAAGCGGACAAATTCCTTTTTGCTTTTCGTAGATTCGGCGTTTGGTTTTATTGTCAAAAGTTCGCAAATTCAAACTTCGCTCGTTTCTTGTCAAAACATAATCATAAATTCCTTTTTGGTTGCCAACTTCTTCGTCTTCCAATAGTTTGACAATTTCCTTTTCCAATTTAGCAGCATCAAGCTTTGCGTCCTTAAATTGATTATACAACTCGCCCCAATTTACATTTTTCATTTCTCTGCGATAATTAGTAAAAGTTTTTCCAATCCATTTAATTACATCAGCAAAATAATCTTGCAATTCTTTTGCGTTTTCGTCGTTTCTATGAAGCGCCATATAACCTTGCGCGTCTCCGTTATTTATCCATTTCAGAGCGGTTTCTAAAAATTCCTGTCGTTCTACGATGGCACTGATATAATCTTCTCCCAAACCTTTGGCAGCGCAATTTGGCTTGCTAAAATATCTTTTTGCGTCGGTAAGCCAAGTTCCTGTGTGAGTGGCATTTAATAATTCTTGATTGTTTAATTCTTTACCTTTGATATTTATCGTCTTAAACCAATCCAAAATTTCCCCCTCCGTTCCTTCGCAAATATAAACATCTAATTCGTAATTTCTGATTTTATCCAAATCTTCCTTCAATAATGTATCGCAATATTTTTTTTCACCATTGAGCTCAATGTGATATTTATGGTCAAGAAAACGGCAAATTGACAATGTTCGCTGTTGCCCGTCCAGCACTTCAAAATTGTTGCCATTTTTTACCCAATACATCAAATTGAGCGGATGCTCTTTCAAAATTGTGCTCATCACTGCTCGCTCGTTTTCTGGGTTGTAAATAAACTCGCGCTGGTAAATTGGGCGAATATCCAATTTTCCGCCATAACCAACAACGCCGTCCCAATTTTTATCTTGGTAGCCGTTAAAAACATCTTTTACTTTTATTCTTTGATGTATTGTTTTCATATTGTTTTTATGGGTTTTTTAGTTTTGATGACAATTCGAACATAAATAGGTTTGCCGTTTACTTGTGATAGATATTTGCCTTTGGTTTTTTTTGTCGGTCCAGACAAAATGCTATAACGATTAAGTCCATCAATAATTTCAAATTGTTTAGGGTTATATTTATGTAAAAAAGTAATCGGCACACCCATTATTCCTTTGTAATCCATGGGAATATTTTTTATTCTATCTACATTTATAGCATCATAGTGGTCGTATTTCGGAAAATCGCTTTCGTTACCATTATATGTTTTATAAAAAATCATGTCTTCGTGTCTTTTTTCTACATCAAGATTTGTGAACCAACCAACATTGCCAAACTTTTGAGTTGAACCGTCCGGTTTGTGAAATTTCTTAACTCTATCATAGCCAAGCCAAACTTTATTCTCTTTTATCAATTTAAAAATTTCTTTGTATGTAATTGCATTGTCATTTCCAATTATCAAAAATTTTTTATTGTATTGAATCAGTTGAGCCACATATTCGCGAAACAGCGAAAATGGCGGATTGGTAATAACAATGTCCGCCTCTTTCAAAAGTTCAATACATTCGGGCGAACGAAAATCGCCGTCTCCTTTCAAATTTAGTTTGACAGGTTTTTTAGCGTCTTTATTTTTCGCTGTTATTTCCAACCTATAACCGCGTTGCCTAACAGGGTCGGCAAACAAAAACAAGTTTGATTTTTGATAGCGAGTACAAATCAATTTTTTAATGCCTAAATAGTCAAAATTCAACTTGAAAAAATCGGTAAAAGCGCTTTCGGCCGGGTCGTCGCAATTACAATAAATCACCTTGTCTTTCAACTGGTCTTTGTAAAAATTCAATTCTGCTTGAATGTCATCAAAACGAGTGTAAAACTCGTCGTTTTTCACAGCATCTGCCTTGCGCAAGCTTTTATTCGATGATTTATTTTTCATAAAATTATTTTTCTCTTTTTTGGTCGATTTGATTTTGAATCCAAGCATCTCCGGCTTCTTCAATTTCTTTATTCGAGTATTCTATTCCGCCCTCTATTCTTTTCCTACGCTCATCAAGTGTCTCGCCCTCATACATCCAATATAAAGTACCCGCAACTGGTTTTTTGTATCCGAGCAACTCTTTTGCAGATTTTGAAAGACTAATTTTCTTGCCATTTAATTCTATTGTATTGTTCGGTAATACTTTTGCTTTTGTTAATTCGTCTCGTGAAAAATATATTTCGGAACCAACAGAAATACCATATGTTTCAAAATTAAAGCGTGATCTAATTTTCTTTTTTTCGTTTATTTCTTTCTGTTCTGCTTCGGTAGCTGTAGAAATAAATGTTGGTGTAACATCTCTCTTTTGAATTCTTTTTAGAGCGATAACTACTCTCTCGGGATCCATTTTGAAAAATTCGCGTCCATCTCTAACTCTTTTATCGGAAAATATGGAATGTAACCATTTTTCATCTTCGCGCGCATTTTCAACTTCGCATGCGTAATAAACTTCAAATGGTAACGGTAGATTAGTTCTGTCCAACTGCTTTAACCTCTCTTCAAGAGAATTTTTGGTATATCCGATTTTAATAAAATTCGGCATCGCTTCGTTTGTAAGAATGTAAATAATTTCGTTCATAGTTTTATTTCATTAAAACATCAAGTGAAACGCCTAACGCTTTGGCGATTTTAGTCAATGTTTCTATTGAAAGTTGAGGTCAAACCTCAACACGCCATACCGTTGTGGACCTGGTGGGAATCGAACCCACGATCTCCTCGTTGCAAACGAGGCATTCTGCCACTAAACTACAGGCCCAAAATTATAAAATGTGGGCGCGGAAGGAATCGAACCTTCAACCTTCTCTTTATCAGAGAGATGTTCTACCACTGAACTACGCGCCCAAATTACATTTTTATCATACCAAAAAACAAAAAGCCGGTCAACGGCTTTTTGTTTTATCAGTTTCTTAGAGTTGTCCTGAATCTCGTGATAAGGTGGCGAGATTAACACCTCAAAGTTGAAAACAGAATTCTCAATTTTCAACTCTTATCGACACTATACAGTAAAAACTGTATTAAAAATGTAATGATCCACCGACAGGTTCTCCTACCGGTGCCTTGTTACGACTTAGCCCTTCTTACTGAATTTACCTTAGAACCTCAAAAAGAGGCGCTTCAGGCATTCCCAGCTCGACTGGCTTGACGGGCAGTGAGTACAAGACTCAGGAACGTATTCATCGCCACATGGCTGATTGGCGATTACTAGCGATTCCAGCTTCATGGGGTCAAGTTGCAGACCCCAATCCGAACTGAGACCGGCTTTGAAGGGATTAGCTCCGCGTTACCGCTTGGCAACCCATTGTACCGGCCATTGTATCACGTGTGCAGCCCAGGGCATCAAAGGGCCATGCTGATTTGGCGTCATCCCCACCTTCCTCCCAGTTATCCCGGGCAGTCCTCTATGACATATAAAACATAGAGTAGGGGTTGCGCAGGTTTCCCCATTGAAGGGAGCGACTCACGTCACCTGCTGACGACAACCATGCAGCACCTGCTCCGATGTCCTTGCAGAAGGCAATCCTTTCGGACCGCTTTCATCGGAGTGTCAAGCCCTGGTAAGGTTCCTCGCTTATCATCGAATTAAGCCACATGATCCACCGCTTGTGTGAGTCCCCGTCTATTCCTTTGAGTTTTAAGCTTGCGCTCGTACTTCCCAGGCGGGACACTTAACGCGTTAGCTTCGCCACTGATAGGGTCGACACTACCAATAGCCAGTGTCCATCGTTTACAGCGTGGAATACAA
>DAOWLG010000024.1 GCA_030643485.1 Candidatus Nealsoniibacteriota bacterium
CTCCCTCCCGGCTCATTTGTATTACAAATATTAGAATTGGATATGGCAAAAATTATGACAAATTATAAAGGCGTTATCATTGAAGAATCTCTTGAAAATAAGGAAGTCCTTAAAAAAGTAAAGATTATTGCAACGAAAGTCGTAGAAGTTACGAACAAACACAAAACACCCTGGCTTTCGTATTGGACTTTACACACTGTTGAGATACCGGAAAATAAAGCAGAAGAGATAGCAGAAAAAATTAGCCAATCATTAGATAGTGACCACGGCGGCTCGTGGTATGCCGATTTCAAAAATGATACTCATTGTTACATTATTTTTCACGATAAAATTTTTTACATAGACCGGAAAAACAAAGAACAACATGACGAAGCGAAATGTTACGGCATTTCGCTCGGCATACCAGAATATCAAGTAGATTTCCGCCCAGATATTAAAGAGTAGAAAAGATTAAAAAATTTAGTTAAATTTGTAAAATTATTTTAAATATGATAATATTTAAATATGACAAATGACTATCTCCAAAAACAACTTGAATATTTCAAATCCAATCAGGATGATCTTGTAAAAAAATACAAGGGAAAATTTCTTGTTATCAATGACCAAAAAGTGCAGGGCGTTTATGATACAGAAATGGAAGCATACGCAGATGCTAAAAAGAAATTTGGACTTGGAAATTTTTTAATTCAACAATGTTTCCCCGGTCAAGAGAGCTACACCCAAACCTTTCACTCTCGGGTAGCATTTTCTTGATTTTATGCAGCATCACGCCTTTACTACTAGATATGACGGCGCATTTTTCAAGCGAAGAAAAGAAGAGGAATAATTTAAGAAAAATATAATCGCTACCGACTATGAAAATTAAAAAAGGCAATTCTCATTTTGTTGGCGAAATGGCGGGAAAATTAAGGAAAATTTTTCTTGATTTTGGATTTGATGAAATAATCAATCCTTCAATTATTCAAGAGGAAGATGTCTACAAGCAATACGGGGTTGAAGCGCCCCTTATTTTGAATAGAAGTTTTTATTTAGCCGGTTTACCCGTTCCCGAGCTTGGAATATCGCAAAAAACCATTAAAGAAATAAAAAAAATCACTGCTGTTGACATTAAGAAATTTCAGGAAATTTTTCGTTTGTTCAAGGAAGGAAAAATAGAGGCCGATAATTTGATTGAAGAAATGGTTAAGGGGCTGAAGATAAAAACAGAAGAAGCAACGGATATCTTAACCCTGTTTCCTGAACTCAAAAAATTAAAGCCAATCCCGACAAAATCCGTGCTCCGTTCGCATATGACCGCCGCTTGGTTTCTTACTGTTAAGGCGTTGTTGGAGAAAAATGTTCCTCCAATAAAACTTTTTTCCATAGGGCTTAAATTCAGGAGGGAGCAGCAGCAGGACGCGCTGCATATTTATGAAAGTTTGAGCGCTTCCTTAGCTATTGTTGATAAAAAATTTGGCGTAGGTCAAGGCAAAGACTTAGTAAAAAAAATTCTTTCAAAAATTGGCTTCAAAAAAGTTATATTTGAAACAAAGATAGCCACATCAAATTATTACGCGCCAAAAACGGAGTTTGAGGTTTTTGTGAAATATAAAGGAGAAAATATAGAAATCGCTGACGGCGGATTGTATTCTCCAATTAGTTTGGCTAATTACAATATCTCCGAGCCGATTTTTAATATTGGTTTTGGCGTTGAAAGAATGACAATGCTTAAAAATAATATAGACGATATACGAAAATTGGTTTATCCCCAATTTTACGGCTCTGCTTTTTTTAATGATAAGGAAATCGCTAGTTATGTAAAATTAAAAAAACAGCCGAGAACAAAATTGGGCAAAACATTGGTAAAAAAAATTGAGAAAGCCATTTTGAAATACAAAGATGAAATTGGTCCCCAAAAATTTTTAGTCCATAAAGGCCAAGGCGTGAAAGTTTTTATCAGCGAACCCGAGACAAATAAAAAATTATTGGGTCCAGCAGGGCTGAATGCTATTTATATTTATGAGGGAAACATTTTAGGAATTGATGAAAAAAATAAAAAATTTAATAAAGTGTTAAAAAAAGGAATCAGGGTTTATAGCAATATAGAGGCAATTTCAAACTTGTTTGCCTGTTTGGTTGAAGAAAAATCTTTTGGTAGACATACTATAAAAATAGCGGATACCTTGCCTTCAATAAACTTGGAATTGGAAAAAGTAATAGAAGAATTTATTACTTCGCAAAATAAAAAAATTGACATTAGAGGCCCTATTTTTATTGACATTGAAATAAATAAAAATGAATAAAGAAGATTTTAAAAAATTTGAGAAATTAGAAAGGAAAAATAAGGGATTGATTAACTTAAACCCCATCCAGGCAGGAGGAAAATTAACCAAAGCCGCGGAAAATGCCTTAATTGAATTTGGTGATGGATATTCTATTTACGACATTAGTCCCGGATTAGAACTAATGGAAATGCCTATAATTAAAGAATTTATTCAAGATGCTCTGCCAAAATTTTTGGGAGCGGATATTGTTAGAATTATTCTTGGAGTAAGGGAAGGCATATTTATTGTAATGCATTCTATTACAAAACCGGGAGATATAATACTTGTTGACGGAAACAGGCATTACACAACGATAATTGCCGCGGAAAGAGTTGGCTTAAAAGTCGTAGAAGTGCCAAATTCCGGAGAGCCAAAATATAAAATCAGAGTAGAGGACTACGAGGACTTAATAAAAAAACATAAGCCGTCCCTGATTCTTTTAACTTATCCTGATGGAAATTATGGAAATTTGCCAGACGCGAAAAAATTAGGAGAGATTGCCAAAAAATATAAAGTTCCGTATCTAATCAACGGGGCTTATTCAGTAGGAAGGATGCCGATTTCTATGAAGGAATTTGGGGCTGACTTCATAATCGGTTCGGGCCAGAAATCAATGGCTTCCGCCGGGCCTATTGGCGTGTTGGGTATGGACAAGAAATGGGAAAAAGTCCTGTTGAGAAAATCAAAAATCTATCCCCAGCAGGAACTGGAATTTTTGGGTTCTGAACTAAGAGGAACCGCTCTCGCTACTTTAATCGCTTCATTTCCTTTTATTTTAGAAAGAATAAAAAATTGGAATAAACAAGTTGAAAACGCGCAATGGTTTTCGCGAGAAATGGAAAAATTAGGCCTGAAACAAATGGGCGATAAGCCCCATAAACACGATCTAATGTTTTTCAAAACCGAACCATTTTACAAAATTTCATTAAAACATCCAAAGACAAGATTTTTCTTGCATTATGAACTTAAAAAAAGAGGAATTACTGGAATAAAACCTGGGCTTACCAAACACTTTAAGCTCTCAACTTTTGCCGCCAGTAAAGAAGAATTAGAAAAAGTAATTGACGCATTCAAAGAGATATTAAAAACCGCGTAATTTCTAAAAAAAATAAGGGAGCGTACAGCGCCCCTTTTTTTTATACTTTTTTTTATACTTTCTGCCCACATTCCCATTTGAAACCGAACATGGTAGAATAAAAGAATGAAAAACAAAACAAAAAAGTTCTCGCATCTTTCAAAAAGCGAGCGAGATGAAATTGTAATTCTCAAAAAAAAGAATTACTCGCTAAGAAACATAGC
>DAOWLG010000060.1 GCA_030643485.1 Candidatus Nealsoniibacteriota bacterium
GTATGCTCCATCCCACCGTTATACCAGTCAACAGGCATCCAGTATTTTAATTTTTCTTTACTGGCTAATTCTTTATTATTTCCAGGATCAATATAGCGCATAAAATACCAGCTTGATCCCGCCCAATTCGGCATTGTGTCTGTTTCTCTTTTTGCCTTGCCCCCACATTTGGGGCATTTTACATTCACCCAGCCGGAAATATTCGCCAAGGGCGATTTGCCTGTTTTTGTCGGTTCGTATTTTTCAACATAAGGAAGTTCAACCGGCAAATCCTTTTCCGGAATCGGAACCGTACCACATTTTTCACAATGAACAAGCGGTATGGGTTCTCCCCAATAATGCTGACGTGAAAAAATCCAATCTCTTAATTTATAATTAACCGCCCTTTTTCCAACTTCTTTTTCCTCAAGCCATTTTATAATTTTTTCTTTAGCTTTTTCTGTTTTAAGTCCATCTAAAAAATCTGAATTTATATTTATTCCGTCTTCAGTAAAACATAAAATATCATGATAAAATTCACAATTCCATAACATTTCCCATAAATTATAATGAACATTCATCGGTTCATAAAATTCTTTGCATTTCTTCAATGCCTTAATTGCGTCTCGTTCATTGGCAACATCAATAATTTCGCCATCATCATAAATAAAAATTGTTTTAGTGCCAATAACCTCACACCAAAATTCTTTCTTTAAGTGTTTTTTAATAATCCTTATATAATTGTCTAAATCAGATAATTTTAATGTTATGTAAAAACCACCTTTATTATTAATAGCGTAGTTCAAATTATTTTTTTTCAGTTCTTTCTCGACATCACCGTTAAAAGAACCTTGCATAAAAAAACTTTTCAAATCATTATTTGGAATAATTACTCGCCGAATATCAATTTTATACTTTTTCGCAAATTCAAAATCTCGTTCATCGTGCGCCGGAACAGCCATAATTGCGCCAGTGCCGTAATGCGGCAAAACATAATCTGCGACGAAAATCGGAATTTCTTCATTATTAACAGGGTTTATTGCCTTAATTCCTTTTAATTCAACTCCTGTTTTCTCTTTTACAAGTTCTGTCCGCTCCAAATCTGATTTCTTGGTTGCTTTTTTAATATAAGATTTTACTTCTTCATAATTCCTGATTCCTGTTTCTTGATCCCTGATAACTTCGTGTTCCGGCGCCACTACCAAATAAGTACATCCAAATAAAGTATCCGGCCTAGTAGTAAAAACATTAAGATAGTCTTTAGCGTTTGGCGTTTTAGCGTTTAGTTTAAATTTAACTTCCGTGCCACAACTTCTTCCAATCCAGTTTATCTGCTGGGTCTTTACTCTCTCCGGATAATCAACTTTTTCCAAATCCTTAATCAAACGATCCGCATAAGCTGTAATTTTGAGCATCCACTGCTTTCTGATTTTTTTCTCTACTAAAGTTCCACAGCGCTCACATTTACCATCAACCACTTCTTCATTTGCCAGGCCAATCTTACAGGAAGGACACCAATTAATAGGCATTTCCGCCTGGTAAGCTAATCTCTTCTCAAATAATTTAAGAAAAATCCATTGAGTCCATTTATAATATACGGGATCAGTGGTGTTAATTTCCCGCGACCAATCAAAAGAAAGACCCAAACTTTCAATTTGTCTTCTGAAATTTTTTATATTTTGAGCCGTGGCTGCCTTTGGATGAATGCCATGCTTAATAGCATAATTTTCAGTAGGCAAACCAAAAGCATCCCAGCCGATGGGAAACAAAACATTATATCCTTCCATTCTTTTTTTTCGCGCAATCGCATCCAGGGCAGAATAGCTTCGGCAGTGGCCAACATGAAGCCCGGCGCCGGAAGGATAGGGAAATTCAAGCAAAATATATTTCTTAGACTTTTTTGATCTGTCTTCTGCTTTATAAATTTCTTCCTTCTCCCACTTTTTCTGCCATTTGGACTCAATTTCTTGAGGGTTATATTTTTTCATACCCTGTAGAAGAACTTCGAATGGAAAATTTCTTCGAAATTTTCTCTTACCCCATAGGGATACTTCGAAACTTCTCTACGAAGCATAAGCAATTATTTTACCATAAAAAAAGTTCCTTTCAAGCCAAATTCTACTTTCAGTTTTTTCTTCTAAGAGTTCTAACAGCTAAAATTTATCACTTTATTATATTCCTCAAAACTATATCTCAAAAAGTTTTTTAGCGTTTTGAAAAGTAATTTCAGCTAATTTTTCAAAGGAAATATTTTTAATTTTAGCGATTTGCTCGGCTATAATTTTTACGGCTAAAGGATTATTTCTTTCCTCGTCAAAACCTGGCGGCACAAGATAAGGGCAATCGGTTTCTAATAAAATTTTATCTAAGGATATTTTTTTAATAACTTCATTGAGGTCTAATTTAAAAATTATTCCGTTAAAACCAATATAAAATCCCATTTCCAGAAATTTTTGCGCCTGCAGCCAATTGCCAGTAAAACAATGAATCACGCCCCTTAAATTAGATGTTGGACACTGCCTGCCCGCCAAAGACTTCGTCTTTTGGCGAAGTCGGGCGGGCATGTCAGATGATAAAATTTCAATCATATCATCAAGGGCGATACGACAATGCAAAATTACTGGCAAATCTAATTCTTTGGCTAAATCTAATTGTTTTTTAAATAATTCCTTTTGGCGATTTTTAAATTCTTCTTTTTTCTTTTTAGTTTTCGGCCTTCGCCAATAATCCAAACCAATCTCGCCAATAGCGACTACTTTGGGATTTTGAGCAAGTCCTTTATATTTATTATAATCAAAATCCTTTTCGAAATTACTCCCCTCGTCCTCATCAATTTTCATTTTAACCAGCCCTGTATCTAAATTTATTGGA
>DAOWLG010000065.1 GCA_030643485.1 Candidatus Nealsoniibacteriota bacterium
AAGCAAAACCGTTTAAGACACATCTAAACGCTTTGAATATGGATTTATATTTAAGGATTGCCACTGAACTTTATTTGAAACGGCTTTTGGTTGGCGGGTTTGAAAAGGTTTACGAAATAGGTAGATTGTTTAGAAATGAAGGAATGGATAGGGAACATAATCCAGAATATACTTCGCTTGAATTTTATTGGGCTTATGCTGATTACAAGGATTTGATGAAGTTCACAGAAGAATTATTTAAAAATTTGCTTAAAAATATATTTGGAAAATTAGAAGTTGTCTATGAAGGCAAAAAGATAAATTTTAAAACGCCTTGGCAGAGAATAGAATTCAATCAACTTATTAGAAAATATACTAAGATTAATTTAGACGAGATTAACGAACAGGCATTGGCGAAAAAAGCAATAGCCCTTGGAATAAAATTAGAAAAAGGAGTAGGGAAAGCGGAAATTGCGGATGAAATTTATAAAAAGTTTTGCCGCGCAAAAATCTGGCAGCCAACATTTATTATTCATTATCCTTTGGGAAGTTTTCCTTTGGCAAAAGAGTTGGAGTCGAAGGGCCGCATTAAAAATGAGATTTCTGACAGTAAAAAATTAGCCAATTTTCAATTAGTAATTGCTGGTTGGGAAACATCGCTTGGCTTTTCTGAACTTAATGACCCAATGGAACAAAGAAGGAGATTTGAGGAACAGGAGAAAATGTTTAAGAAAGGATTTGAAGAGGCGCAAAGAATAGATAAAGATTTTATTGAAGCGTTGGAATACGGAATGCCGCCTACAGCCGGACTTGGAATAGGTATTGATCGATTAACAGCGTTATTGACTAATTCCCATTCCCTGCGCGAGGTGATTCTGTTCCCGACAATGCGGCCCAAAAAGTGAAAAGTAGAAAGTTAAAAGTCAAAGTGAAAAATTAAAAGTTGAAATTTAAGAAAAAAAAGGGTTGATTATTAACTTTTAACTTAAAACTTTAACTTTACACTTTTCATTTTTAACTTTTAATTTGAGCGAAGCCCCCACACCACTTTTGTTTCAAAAGTGGTGTGGGGGCGAAGCGAATATGTTAGACATCAAATTTATTCGTGAAAATAAGGAATTGATCAGAGAGGTCATAAGAAATAAAGGCGTTAATTTAAATATTGATTGTGTTTTGGATTTGGATGAAAAGAGACGGGATTTAATTCAGGAAAGCGAAGAGATTAAAAGCAGGCAAAAAAAATTAGGCCTGAAAGAACGAGACCAGGCAATAAAACTTAAAAGAAAATTCCATATATTAAGCAAGAAACTCCAAGATGTCCAAAAGGAATATGAAAAATTAATGCTTTTAGTTCCCAATGTTTATTCAAAAGATACGCCGATTGGTTTTGACGATAGCGATAATAAGGAAGTTTATCGCTGGGGGAAGATTCCCAAATTTGATTTTCCGATAAAAGACCATATTCAGCTCGGCAGGGATTTAGATTTAATTGATACGGAAAAAGGCGTAAAAACAAGCGGGTTTCGCGGTTATTATCTTAAAAACGAAGCCGCGTTATTGCATTTTGCTTTGATGCAGTTTGCTTTAGATAAATTAAAAAACAAAGGGTTTGCCTTTATGGTTCCGCCAACGATTTTACGAGAATTCGCTTTAGTCGGCAGCGGGCATTTTCCAGAAGGAAAGGATGAGATATATCAGATTGCAAATCCGGGAAGATTAGCTGATGGAAAAGAAATCAAAGAAAGGTTTTTTTTAGCAGGGACATCTGAACCGTCTGTTTTAGCTTATTATGCTGATAATATTATAGACGAGAAGAATTTACCAATAAAATTGGCTGGTTTTTCCCAATGTTATCGTTCAGAAGTCGGCAGTTATGGCAAGGATACCAAAGGATTGTATCGCCTTCATGAGTTTTTGAAAATTGAGCAGCTTGTTTTGTGCGACGCGGATTTGAAAAAGAGCAATAAATTATTTGATGAAATAGGGGAGAACGCTAAAGAAATTTTACAAGAATTAAAATTACCGTATAGGGTTGTTCAGGTTTGCGCCGGCGATATGGGCGCGGGGAAATATAAAATGCAGGACATTGAAACCTGGATGCCATCGCGGCAAAATTACGGCGAGACCCATTCTAATTCTGCTTTAACTGACTGGCAGGCAAGACGGATGAATATAAAATACAGAACAAAACAAGGCGATAAAAAATTTGTTTATACTCTGAATAACACAATGATTGCGTCGCCCAGAATTTTAATTGCTATTTTAGAAAACTTTCAGCAAAAAGACGGTTCGGTTTTAATTCCCAAAGTTTTACAAAAATATTTAGGATTTAATATCATTTCTAAAAAATGAAAACTTTAATAATTTTACACGGCTGGCAAAGTTCAAAAGAAAAATGGCAAAGAGTAAAACAAGAAATTAAGCAATACTACGAGAACACTTCTCGTAGTATTGAAATTATAGTGCCGGATTTGCCGGGTTTCAAAAAAGAAACCGCATTAGACAGGACTTGGGATTTAGATGATTATGTTGAGTGGTTCAAAAATTTTTCCTCTTGTCATTCTGAGCCATTTTTTTTATTAGGCCATTCTTTTGGCGGTCGGATTGCCATAAAATTTGCCCGAAAATATCCAGAGAAGATAAAAGGCCTGATTTTGGTCTCTGCCGCTGGCATAATCCCAAAGAAAAATTTATATCGTTATCTAATTTCCGCGTTTGCCAAAATTACACGAAAGTTTGCATTTTTGCCATTTTTTCCCTTTTTTCGCAAAATTTTTTACAAATATATTCTGCGAAGAACCGACTATATTAAAGCAGAAAAATTTCCTTATCTCAAAGAAACATTCAAAAATATTATCAAAGAGGATTTAAGGAAACATCTTAGTAAAATTAAGGTTCCATGCTTAATCATCTGGGGCGAAAAAGATAAAATGACCCCTGTATCTGACGCCTATCTAATGAATAAAGAAATTCCAAACTCTAAATTACAAATTTTACAAGGCATTGGCCATTTTCCATACATAGAAAATCCCAAATTTTTATGCCGAAAAATTAAAGATTTTATCAGTTTTTAATTTATTATGTTGGAAGCAAATTTTTTTAATCAACGGAATAATGGAGCGGAATGGAATCAATTTGTAATTGAAAATAACGGAAATTTTCTTCAGTCGTTTGAGTGGGGTGAATTTCAGGAAAAATTTGACGCGAAAGTTTATAGAATAGAAGTAAAAGAAAAAGATGTAATTTTATTAAGAGCGCAAATTATCCAAAAAAAAATTTGGCTTAAGACATATTTTTACATACCTTACGGACCTGTCCTGAATTTGGATATTTCCTTGCAAGAAAAACAAAAAGCGCTTATTTTATTTTTGAATAAAATTCAGGAACTTGCGCGAAAAGAAAACGCAATATTTTTAAGAATTGAACCCATAACTTTTTTTCCCGTTTTATCCGAATTTTGTTTTCAGCAACAGGTTAAAAGAGTTCAGCCCAAAAAGACATTGCTTTTGGATTTGGAAAAAACAGAGCAGGAGATATTCAATAATTTTAATAAAGGAACAAGATATAATATTAGATTGGCTGAAAAAAAAGGAGTTAAAATGAAAGTTTTGCAAAGATATTCAGATGTTTTTTACAATTTAATGAAACAAACAAAAAAAAGACAGGGTTTTCGCGCTCACGCAGAAGAGTATTATAAAAAACTTTTAGATATAGATACAAAAGATTTTAACGCCAAGCTTTTTTTAGCGGAATATAACAACAAGGTTGTTACCGCAAGTATTGTGATTTTTTTTGGAAAAAGAGCCACTTCTTTGCATGCGGCTTCGGACTATAGGTATAGAGCGATAAAAACGGTTGAGTTTTTGCACTGGCAAAAAATTTTATTGGCAAAAAAAATGGGGTTCAAGGAATATGATTTTTGGGGAATTGACGAGAAAAAATGGCCCGGGCTCACACATTTTAAGAAAGGATTTGGAGGAAAAGAATTTGAATACGCGCAAGGCAAAGTTCTTATATTTCAAAATTATTGGTATAAAATTTATTCCATTGCGAAAAAGTTTTTTGTAATTTCACTATTATGAATTTATTATTATTTCTAATTTTTTTTTGGTTTTTTAGGACTACAAAAGCCGTTTTATTGTGGATTTATCTTTGGCAAATAAAAGAATATCGCATTGACAGATTTAAGGCGCATTTTTCAACTGAAAAAGGGAAGCGTCTTATAGCAAATAAGCTTTTGTTGATAAAGGTTATTTTGGTGTTTGGATTTTTATTTTCCAGTGTTCTTTTACCTTTCTTTAGCTTCTTATCTACTGCTGTATTTCTTGTATTTCTACTTTTGATTTTATATTTTTTAGAAATATTAAAGACATTTAAAGATTTTTTTCAAAGAAAAATAAAAAAGCCGATTTTAACAAAAAAAACCATACCAATTTTATTTTTTACTTTTATTCTATTTATTTTTATTCCTATTTTTTTATGGCAGAAAATTTATTATGGTCAAGTAATATATGATTATCCTCCCTTGCATGCATTTTGTTTTTGGATTTTGCTCATTGATATTTTTACTCCGATAATTGTTTCAGCTGTTATTCTTTTTTTCCAGCCCATTGCTGTTTTATGGCGAAATAAAGCTATTAGACAGGCAAAACAAAAACGAGAAAAATTTAAAGATTTATTGGTGATTGGGATTACTGGAAGTTACGGCAAAACATCAACAAAAGAATTTTTGAATGTGATTTTGTCGCAGAAATATAAAGTATTAAAAACAGAAGGGAATAATAATACAGAGATAGGCGTTGCCAATACTGTTTTGCAAAAATTAAAAAAAGAACACCAGATTTTTATTTGCGAAATGGCTGCTTACAAAATAGGGGAGATAAAAACAATTTGCGAAATTGCTAAACCGAAAATCGGCATTTTAACAGGGATTAATGAACAGCATATAGCGCTTTTTGGGTCCCAGGAGAATATAATCAAGGCAAAGTTTGAATTGATTGAGAGTTTGCCTAAAAACGGATTAGCTATTTTTAATGGAAATAATAAATTTTGCCAAGAACTTTATTTGAAAACCCAGAAACCAAAAAAGTTATGTAATAGATTTCTTCCGATCGGAAGAAATCTATTACAAGCAGATTTTTGGGCAGAAGATATTAAGATAGAGAAAGAGGCAGTTAATTTTAGATTTTTTTCAAAAGATGGAGATAGAGCGAATTTTAAGATAAATTTATTAGGCGCGCAGAATATTGAAAATATTTTAACGGCAACTTGTTGCGCCAAAGAATTGGGTATGAGTTTAGAGGAAATTTCAAGAATTTACCAGACCATTAAACCGATGCCAGGAGCCGGAAAATTGATAAAAACTAAAAATAACTTGAATATTATTGATGCTACTTATTCTGCTAATCCTAATGGTGTAATTTCCCATTTGGATTATTTGAAAGTTTGGTCGGGTAAAAAAGTAATTGTGATGCCTTGTTTGATTGAGTTAGGAAAAGCGAGCAGAGAAGTTCATCAGCGAATCGGCAGAAAAATTGGCGAAGTTTGCGATTTAGCGATAATTACCACGAAAGAATGTTTTGAGAACATAAAGAACGGAATTGAATCTGGCGGGAACGATTCCCGACCGAATCTGGTAGGAATTGTTCCCGACCGAACCAAAATTTTATTTTTAGAAGACCCTGAAAAGATTTTTGAAAAAATAAAAGAATTCAATCAACCAGAGGATATAATTTTGTTAGAAGGAAGAATGTCAAAAGTATGTAATAGATTTCTTCCGATCGGAAGAAATATGTTATAATGGAAAAATGAGAAAGACAAAGAAAAAAATAAAAATAAGATTGCCGGTTACTGATCAATTTCTTTGGATAATCTACAAATTTTTTGAAAAAACTGGAGAAATTTTAGAACCGCCAGAGATTTTTAAGTTAAAAAGCTGGGGCAATATCGCTCCTTTAGGAACAGAATTTTGGAAAAATTTGGAAAAAAAGAAAAATAAAAGACAGTTTGCCCAATTCGTAAATTATTTGAAAAGGGAAGGGTATATTAAAATCGGTAATCTGAAAAAGAAACAAGGGATTTTATTAACCCCAAAGGGCAGGGAAAAGGTTTTGAAGGTAGGATATAAGTTATTAAATAAGAAACAGAGAAAGGATAAAAAATGGATTATGGTGATTTTTGATGTTCCAGAAAAAATGCGTAATTACAGAGATGGTTTTAGGGCTTTTTTATTGAGTTTTGGGTTCCAAAGGCTTCAAAAAAGCGTCTGGGTATGTCCTTATGATGTTTTAGAAAAAGTGGAAGAAATAATAGGAATTTATTCTTTAGACAGGTTTGTGAGAATTTTTCTTATTGAAGAAATTGAGGAAATTAAGTTGTAATAGATTTGTTCCGATCGGAACAAATCTATTACAATGGAGAAAATAAAAAAAGATGAATAGAAAGATAAGAGGAAGGCGGAAATAAAAAAAAGAGTGCCGCATCCTTGTGTAAAATTTTTACAAAAGAAATTGGCACATTTTATTTATCGTTTGTAACGTTTTTCTTGTTCTTCTCGTTTTTCTCTTTCTATTCTTTTATCCCAATATTGTGGGTCAGTTTGTCGTTTTACTCTATCTTGCCAAAAATCTTTTGCACTACATTCATAACATGATTCGTCGTCTATTGCTATTATTGCAAAAATCATCATAGTCCATGAGAACACTAACCAAGAGAGCCATGATGAATGGAATAACCAATTTTCGTCGGTTCTAAATGCGAATATAAGTATTCCAATCCACGCAATCACTAGTGTCCACTGTAAAATATTTTGTCTATTGTCATCTCTGACTCCGGCGGCTACGTAAGTTATTATTAAAACCGCCAAGAACCACACATAGAGTAAATAGAATATCCAATATTTTTCGGTTCTAATCGCCAATACAGATATTCCAATCCACGCAATCGCTGTCCAACACAGAAAACTTCTCAATGTTATCATTTTTTTATCACCCCCTATTTTGTTTTATGGGAAGCGGATATGAGTTCCGCTTCTGACTATGCGTAAATTATAGCATGTTAAATGAAGATTGTCAAGTAAAAATAAAACAAATAACCCAGAAGCAGGTTTGGGAGGGTTTTTTAATGTGGTGTGGGGAAAAGACATTTTTGGATTCTTGGAATTGGGGGGAGTTTCAAGAGAAGACAGGCAACAAAATATGGCGGCTCGGCATTTTTAGATGTTTAAACTTGAAGTTTAAACATTTAATTGGGACGGCTTTGGTAGTTAGGATTAAGGCGAAAAGAGGCGCTTTTTTGTTTATTCCGCACGGACCGGTAATAAAAGTTTTGCCGAGACCCGTTCTCGGCAATTCTGCCGAGAACGGGTCTCGGCAATCTCAACAAGTCCTACAATCCTTATTGAAAGAATTAAGAAAAATTGCGAAACAAGAAAATTGCAGTTTTATTCGGATTGCGCCGATTTTTGAGAGAGATGAAAGAAATATCAAAATTTTTAAGGAATGCGGGTTTAGAGACGCGCCTATTCATATGCATCCGGAAAGTACTTGGGAATTGGATATTGCTCTGCCTGAAGATGAACTTTTAATGAATATGCGAAAAACAACCAGGTATTTAATTCGGCAGGCGCAAAAGAATAAGGATATTGAAATTATTCAGAGTAATGAAATAGAAGCTCTTGAAAAGTTTAATCAAATTTATCAAGACACAAAAGACCGCCATCATTTTACGCCATTTTCCATAAACTATTTGAAAAATGAATTTTTGAGTTTTGCGCCGGAGAATCAAATTTCCATTTTTTTAGGAAAATATTCACCCCCACACCAAAAATTTGGTAGTGGGGGCAAAAATGAAATTATTTCTTCGGCAATGATAATTTTTTGGCAGGGGATTGGTTTTTATCACCAAGGCGCTTCATCTTTGAAATATCCGAAAATTCCGGTTTCTTATTTGTTGCAATGGGAAGCGATAAAGGAAGCAAAAAGGCGCGGCTGTAAAATTTACAATTTTTGGGGAATAGCGCCAATTAGTTTTGACGAGACCCGATCTCGCCCAAAGGGCGAGGTCGGGTCTCGTATAATTAACAAAAAACATCCGTGGGCGGGATTGACTTTGTTCAAAATGGGTTTTGGCGGGCATAAAAAGGAATATGTGAAGACACAGGACTTGGTTTTGTCGCCAAAATACTGGCTGAATTATATTGTTGAGAAAATCCGCAAGAAAAAAAGAGGACTTTGATTATGAAAAAAACATATCTTAAAAAATCATATAGGACAAAAAGGAAAAAATCTCTATTCAGGAATAGGTTTTTCTGGGTTGGGGTTTTGGGGATGTTGTTTTTGGTCGGCGTTTTTTATTTGATTTGTTTTTGTTCGTTTTTTCAGATAGAAAAAATAGAAATATCAGATAATCAGAAAGTTAACACGAGAAGTATTGAAAATTTGATTGAAAAAGAAATTTCCAAAAAAATATTATTTTTTTCTTCCAAAAGTATTTTTTTAGCCAATATGAAAGAAATTCAAGATAAAATTTTACAAGGATTTCCACAGATTGTTGGCGCGGATTTACAAAGAAAATTTCCAGATATATTAAAAATTAGAATTGAAGAAAGAAAACCAGTAGCGGTTTTTTGCCAAGATAAAAATTATTTTTTTATTGATAAAAAAGGCGTGCTCTTTGAACAAAATATTGATGATAAAATGTTGAAAATTAAGAGTTCTATTTTTGGCAAAGAGGTTGAATTGGGTAAAGCAGCGGTAAATGAAGAAAAACTTGCTCAAATTTTGGATATTTACGCGAAACTAAAAAAAAATCTGAAAATTCAGATTGATTTAGCTGAGATTATTTCCGAACAGCGATTGAATGTCAAAACATCAGAGGGCTGGGAAGTTTGTTTTAATACCTGGGAAGATATTGATTGGCAGATTGTTGAACTTGACTTGGTGTTAAAAGAAAAAATTCTCCCAGAAACAAGGGAGAATCTTAAATACATTGATTTGAGATTTGATAAGATTTACTTTAAGTAAAGTAGCCGAGTTTTAGTTAATCAATATAATACACAAAAATTGAGGTGCCGATGCGGGTTGCTGGTCCGTAGTTATTAAGCCAGCGGTAATGATTTGTGGATTGGTCAAAGCCGGAAGTAGCATCTCCTCTTCCGCCTTGGAGCAAGGTGGCTGAGACAGCAAGATAGTTTCCTTTAGGAAATTCGCTTGCCGGTTTTGTTCCTTGCCAAGGCCTGAATTTTTCTTTCAAATAGTATTTTGTGTCGCTGCCGCCAAAATATTCAATATAGATTTTTTCCACATTATTTTCATCAGTCCATTTTTTTAATCGTTTCAGGTCCTGGCCCCAATCATAATTTGAATCAACAACATATTTGTATCCGTTCTTGGTTCCTCCGGTAAGTTCGTTGAAATAAGATAAATAATAAGGATAAGTCATTAAAGAACTAACCGCATACCATACCAGTAATAAAATTATCCCAATTATTGCAATCCGATGAGCAATGAAATTTTTAATTCCTATTGCCACCAAGATGTAGATGAATGGGAAAGTGGGTAGGATATGGCGGACTCCGATGTTGAGATTTCCGGATATGCTGGTGAACCAATAAATTGCCAGAAAAATCAGCATAGAAAATTCTACAAAATGGATAACTACCCAATCTTTAAGCCAGGAGAGAACGGGTCTCGGACAGGTCTGTCCGAGACCCGTTCTCTTGAAAACTTTATAGATTATTCCGAACAAAGCAAGTAAAGTTAAGAAATGAAAAGACAAGGGAATTTTTAGGATATAAACCACTGGGAAATAATACCACCAGCCAGCAGCGGAAATCATTCCCATAAAGTAGACAGTATTGCCTCCCACTGTGCGCTGGGTTGCCATTAAAAGCCCTAAAAGGTAATGCCCTAATGAGCGGAATCCTGGCTTATCTGCCGCCCAGACGCAGAAATCCTTTAAGACAGGAAGATTATTGGATTCTAAAATAGAGGTAGTGTCTGAAAGTTGTTTTTCTGGCGGGTAATTCCAGGTATGGAGTCCATAGACCGGCCAGATTACAAATACCACTCCGATTACTGCTATTAGGATTGCTAACCCGGTATATTTTACAATTTGTTTCAAAGAGCCGGTTTTTAGAGCCGCATAAATTATAGTTATAATGCCAAAGAAAGGGATCAACAGGACTAAAGAATATTTAAGAAGCATTGCAATGCCAAAAATTATTCCGGCAATAAATATATTTTTTTTTGTTGGTTCTTTTAAGAATTTTAGCCAGAAATAAGTTGCTAAAACTATTCCCAATGCCGCGGCAACATCAGTTGTCACTAAGCGTCCATGAGCAAGAAAGGTAGGGGAGAAGGAAAAGAGAAAAAGGACAAATAGGGCGGCCTTACTGCCAGCCAGTTGTTTTGTCCAAAAAAACAAGAACCATGCCAAAAATATCAAAAGCAGAATCATAGGAAGCCGCGCCAAAAATGTAATTTGGTCAGCATCATTTCCCGAATGGTTTAGAAATTGGGTCCCGAAAAACCATTGGTTATTGATTCCATTTTGCCAAGAGGTGTGGTCTTCTGGGAAATTAAGGTTAAGACCCAAAAGAGGAGCCGCAGCTAAATCTTTGACTAACGGAGGATGTTCAGGGTTAAGCCGAAAGTCCTTTTGGGTAAGATAAGAATATCCGGCCGGAATATGCGCTAATTCATCCATTGTAGTGGAATCGTCTTTCATACTGAAAACCGCGGTAACAAGCATTATGGCAAGCAAAATTGCGGCGATTATATTTGTAGTTTTACTTGAATGAATAGATGCCATTTTCTTTTTGGATTGTTCCTTGAGGGAACATTGTTTGTAATTGCCTAAATAATTCTTCGTCATAGTGCATTGGAATAATTATCGTATTTTTTTTCATCTGGATTTGATTTATATTTTCCGGTAAAAGATAAACTGTTGGCTTTATGACTATTGGTTTAACTACAAATTGACCAATTTTTTTATAATAATTATTACGTTTTATATTTTCAATAAACATTATTGTTTGCGCAGGCATTGGAATACCGTTCACCAAAACCCCGCCTTGGTTTACTATAACATATTTTTGAGCGCTTGCGGGCAGGGAATTTAGATAGTTTCCGATTTCTACATAATTTTTAGAGAAAGCGTTTTCTACATTTGGATTTTTAGCCCACACTTCAAAATATCTATAATATTGAGCATAGGTAAAAGAAATGACCAATAAGATAAAAGCAAGAATTATGAAACAGAGGAGACTCGTTCTCCGCTGAGCGGAGAACGGGTCTCCAATCAGCTTTCTAATCTTTCTGTACAGGTATTCCGCGCCGATGCCTGCGAATATAAATACTGGAGGAATGGCGCCAATACATCTTAGGGAATGTGGGATGCCTTCAGAAGTTAAAATGCCGGGAAGAAGCATTATGAAAAACCAAGATAACAATGACCAATAACCAATAACTAATAACCAATTTTTTTGTTTTAATTGGACTAAGCATTTTTTAATAGAAATAAATAAACCCATTAAGAATAGTATTCCCACGGGCCAGAATAAGATAGGGGAGCCGGAGATATTATGGCGCCAATTATAGTCGCCAAAAAAGTTAAACATTGCCAAATGGGTAATTAAACTTTCGCTTCCCGCTATGATTAGATTGGGCTGGGCAAAGATTGAAACGCCGCTTGCCCTGCCAATAAAGTCGCCGGGGTTTTGCAAAAAATAAATTCCAATAGGCAGGGCAACTATAATCATAAAACATAAAACACAAAACATGAAACGTAAAAATTGTTTTTTAAGATTTTGTTTTCTATAAATTAACCACCATAATAAGAAGGTTATTCCTAATAATAAGACAGCGAGGCGGAAAGCGATATATGTATGAAAGCCCAGTCCGAAAATTGCGCCGGCTAAAATAAAATTCCAAATTTTTTTGGTGCGGAATCCGTGGAATAAAAAATAAAAAGAAAACACCAATACAAAAGGTACTAAAATTGCCCGAAATTCAATGCGGGAAAAATTGATGTGCCAAAAACTAGTGGCAAGGAAGAAACTGGACAGCAATGCTATAATTTCAGTTTTTGGGGAGACCCGTTCTCCCCAAACTTTGGGGAGAACGGGTCTCCCCAAAGTTTCGCTGGATTGAGAAAAGAGTTCGCGAGTTAAAAAATACAATCCCAAGACAGTGAGGATGCCGATAAGCGCAGGCACGATTTTTAATGACCAAATGCTGATTCCGAAAATGCCAAAGGACAGGGTAATCAGTCCCATAAAGAATCCTTCTCTGCCGTTATTTTCAGGATAAAAGATTTTTCCCGGTTCTGAAATCGCCTGATTTCCGTTTATCGCTTCGTCAGGATAAAGCCCTGGCGGGATTGTCTCCAATCCATACAACCGAAAAAAACCCGCTACTACGAGAATAAGCAACAATAATAATATTGTTTTATATTTTACAGCCATTTTTTCTTATTAAAATAGAAAAGCATAAGCCCTAATAATACAGCCATAATAGTTATGATTATCCAAAACCCCATAGGAGAGCCTATAAAAGGCATATTCGGGATATTCATTCCCCAGATAGACGCAAGCAATGTTAAAGGCAGAAAAATTACGGAGAAGACGGTAAGGATTTTCATAATTTCATTGATTTTACTGGAGAGCAGGGATTGATTAGTGTCTTCCAAAGCCAAGATGGTTTCTTTGTAGGTTTTGAGCGCGTTCCAGGTCTGGCCAAATGTTCCCAAAATGTCAAAAAAGTAATGTGATAGTTCTTTTCCAAAAAAGTCGGGACCTTGTTCGGCAAGCGATTCCAATGTTTCTTTTTGCGGTTCCACAATCCGCCAAAAATTGATTATGTCGGTTTTGACCAAAGAAATTTCCAAGACCATTTCTCTTTCCTGTCCCCTAAATATCTCTGTTTCAATTTCGTCAATTTTTTTGTCCACGCGCGCCAGTTTCGTGAGGGAATTTTTCCAAATGCCGTTTAGGATATGATAAAGAAGCAAACCTGCGTTTTGGGACATATAGCGTTTCCTCGCTTTTGCGTAAAGATTACAGCGGTCAAACAGCGCTTTTAATGGAAGAATAGAATGATAATGGCTGGTGATAATAGTGTCTTTGGTTATGATAATGTCTAATTCTCTTGGCCTGGTTTCTCTTTTTTCTTTGCTATAAATAGGATAATAAAAAATCATATAGAGATAGTTTGGATATTTCTCTACTTTTGGCCTATGGCTGGGCGGTAATAATTCTTCCAATACCAAAGGATGGAAATTAAACTTTTCCTTTAAGTATTTTATATCGTTTTCAGACGGGTCCCGAATATCAATCCAGGTTACATTTGGCCCTTTAATTATATTTCTCATATTTGTTTATTTTACCACACTTCCAAAAAAAGTCCTTGTGGATAACTTTTTGCTTGACAATGGTTTTAATATTTGATAATATAAAATTATGAAAAAGAAAGAAACAAACCCAAAACTATTAAGTTTAGAGGTTTTAGCGAAATATAATAAAGAAATTTTGCTTCCAGAAATGGAGAAACGTTTTGTGACTAAAAAAGAATTTAGTGTGGTAAAAACAGATATAGCAGGGTTGAATATAGACACGGGAGATATAAAAAGAGATGTTAAAGATCTAAAAACAGCATTTTATGATTTCAAAAATGAAGATTTAACCAACCAAGATGTGATGCTTAAAAAGTTAGACATACTTCTCACCGAGAAAACAGTTGGAGAATATCAAGAAAAAAAAGCAAAGAAGTTATGGACTGTTATTATAAAGGCATTAAAAGAGCATCGTATTTTGTCGCCAAAAGACCTTCAAACCATCGCTCAATTAGAAATATTTTAACTTTTCTTTAATTGATTCTCGTTTCAAAATATTTTATTCTAAAAAAGAAAAATTTTTGTATAAAAATTTTGAACGAAAAAAATATGTCTATCAAAAAAGTTATTTTAGTTGTAAGTTTTTTGTGTGTTTCAGGATTAGTGTTTGGGATTAATGTTCCTGATACGCAAGCCACAACGCAAGCCGAGATTCAGGAGTTGATTGTCCAACTTAAAGCTCAAATCGTTGAAATTCAAAAACAGTTAGTCGACATTAGAGGAG
>DAOWLG010000051.1 GCA_030643485.1 Candidatus Nealsoniibacteriota bacterium
CAATGTTTTGCTACCCCTTTTCCCAAAAAGGGCTTTTATTTTTTTAAGGGCAAAAACAACTGCTTGATATTCCGCCTCATTATTAGTTGCTTTACCTAAATACTGGGAATATCTTTTCATTATCTCCCCTTTCTTGTTTGATATCACCACGCCTATTGCCGCGGGACCCGGATTCCCCCGCGACCCCCCGTCTGTATGAATGATAATTTTACTCATAATTTCGTAAAATATTTAATAAGACATTCTCTAAATTTTTCTAAATTTTTGTTTTTCACGCTAAATCCGGCAGCGGGCGGATGGCCACCAAAGGTCTGTAAAAGATTGGCGCAAAATGACATCATTTTCACCGCGTCCATTCCCGGAGGCATTCTCACTGTGCCGCGGCTTATATCTTTCATTTTGTTAAAAATAAAACACGGTTTTTTGTATTTATTGCACATCTTGGAAGCAACGGAACCGATTAAAAGATTGGACCAATTCAAATTTCCTTCAAAAATAACTAACTCCTCTGTTTTCTCTAAAATCCTATCCTCCACTTCTTGCGCTATTTCCCTGATTTGAAAATGCCTTTGCTTGTTTTTTTCTAAAAGTTTTTTTGCCAAAATTTTTACCTCTTTTTCTTTTCCAGACATTAAAATTAAATAAGCGTCTGTTTTATGATTTATTATATCGCTAACATTTAACGCGGAAATAACTTTTTGCCTTATCTCTTTTTCTTTCAAATCTTTAAGGGAATCCATTTCACAAAAAATTTTTAACCCGAGCCGTCTAGTATTTCTTAAAGACCTTAATCCCTGTTCAATATAATCCTTATTTTCTTTATCTCTAATCATCATATCAGCAATAGTAGCCAAAGCAGTCAATTCCAAAAAACTATTGTTTAACGGCTCGGTTAATTTATCTCCTAAAAGAATTTTTGCCAACCTGTACACTATTCCCGCGGCGGCTAATTCCTTAAAAGGATATCCATCGCCTTTTTGCTTTGGGTCCACAACGATTGACGCGTTCGGAATACGGTTTATCTCTTTGTGGTGGTCAATAATCACAACTTCAAAACCCATTTTTTTTGCCAATTTTACTTCTTCAAAATTAGTTATGCCTAAATCCGTGGCAATAAGCAATGCCGGAGCGTATTTTTTCAAATACTTTAACGCGGTTTTATTTATCCCGTACCCGTCTTTTTCCCTGTTCACAAAATAAGCAACAGCAATATTACCGCCTAAATTTTGTATTGCTTCTTCTAAAATAACTAATGACGCGGTGCCGTCTAAATCAGCATCACTGTATAAAATGATTTTTTCCTTGTCTTTTATCGCTTTTTTTATTCTGTTTGCGGCTTTTTTAAGATTTTTAATTTCCATAAATTATGTCAATATACCATAAAAACATCCAAACCGCAATTTTTCATCTATTGTATTAGAATTAAAACTGGAATACAATAGGGTAATGACTAAAAAGACAAGGGTTATTTTAATTTGTGTTTTGGTGTCTCTATTTTTTTTGATTACGCCAATAGCAATTCTTTATTCCCAGGGATATCGGTATGATTTTGAAAATAAAAAGATTACTCAAACCGGCGGACTATTCCTAAAAGTTTCTCCAAGAAGCGCTGATATTTATTTAGATGACATATTAATGGATAAAACCGATTTTTTATTTGGGTCGGTTCTGATTGAAAATCTTATGCCAAAAAAATATAAAATTCGGGTTGAAAAAGAAAACTGCTTTTCTTGGGAAAAAACTTTGGAGATAAAAGAAAAACAAGTTACAAATGCGAAAAATATTACATTGCTTACTAAAAATCCAGAATTTTTTGAAATAAAATTGCCAGAGGACAGACCTCTGACAATTCTTGAAAAAATATCTCCTGATAAAAAAAAAGAACTTTGCTGCAATGATTACGAAATTTGGGTTTTATTCTTGGAAAAACAAGAAGAACAACCAAAAAGAGATATAGGAGACAAGGTTTTTTTAACTCGTTTTTCAAAAAAAATCAGCGACATCTTTTGGTTGACTAGCCACTACCTGATATTTGAGATTGAGAACCAGATAAAAATTATTGAGATTGACAACCGAGATAAAATTAATGTCTATGACATCTATGACTTAGGAAAATTTGAAAATCCAAAAATGTCCTGGAACCAAGATGATAAAAAACTCTATGTCTTAGATAATAACAAATTATTTGTATCAGAAGAATTAATCAGATAATGACTCCATTACGACTTTTCTGATTTTTTTAACTATTTCTGGATTTTCTTTGAAAAAAACTCTTGTTGCTTCAACTCCTACGCCAAGTTTTGTTTCTTCAAAAGAATAAGTATTACCGCTTTTTTTAATTATGTCTTGGTTTAAGCCGGCATTTAATAGATCAGACCATTTAGAAATTCCTTCCGCGTAATAGATATCAAACTCAGCAGTCTTAAAAGGCGCCGCCACTTTGTTTTTAACGATTTTTGCCCTAATCCGAGAACCGACAATTTCGTCTTTGTTTTTTATCTGGGCAATTCTTTTTAGATTTATTCTGATCGAAGCGTAAAATTTTAACGCCAAACCGCCTGGCGTTGTTTCTGGATTGCCAAAGCGAATTCCGATTTTCATTCTGGTTTGGTTTAAGAAAACAATAACTGTTTTGCTCTGCGCCACAATCCCGGATAATTTTCTTAGAGCGGAAGACATCAAACGCGCCTGAAGCCCAATTTGAAATTCACCCATCTCACCGGCAATTTCCGCTTTGGGAGTTAAAGCCGCCACAGAATCAACTACTATAACATCTACTTTGCCGGACCTTACTAATGTTTCCACTATCTGAAGCGCCTGTTCTCCGGAATCGGGCTGGGAAATCAAAAGTTCATCGGTATCTACTCCAATTTTCTTGGCGTAATCAGGATCCATAGCATGTTCCGCGTCAATAAACGCGCCTACCCCGCTTTTTTTCTGCGCCTCTGCTAAAATATGCAGAGCTAATGTTGTCTTACCTGTTGCCTCAGCGCCGTAAATTTCAATCACTCTTCCTCTGGGCACGCCACCTACTCCTAAAACCAAATCTAAAGAAATAGAACCAGTAGGAATAACGTCCACATCCACTGCCCTCACATCTTTTAATTTCATTATCGCGCCTTCTCCATACCGCTGTTTTATATCATCAATTGCTTCCTGTAAGACCCCGTTATCGGTTGTCGTTTCTTTTTTTTGTTTAACCATAGATATATTATACCTTAAATTTGATAGAAATACAAAACCTTCAAATTTTCAATTTTCAATTATCAATTTTCAATGAATTTTCAATGATTCAATTTTCAATTAATAAAATTAATTAATTTGTTTGAAAATTGGAATTTGATAATTGATTGATAATTGATAATTGAAAATTGAAAATTATACTTTCACATATCCGTCGTCACTATCTATATCGTCCTCTTTATTCGTCCCTTCGCTATCTGTCTTGTTTTCCTCGTCTTCCTCTATGCGAGCATATACCTCGCGGGGTTTTGCTCCCTCCCCGGGACCCACTACTCCTTTTTCCTCTAAAATATCAATCAATCGCGCCGCTCTTGCGTAACCGAGCCGCAATCTTCTTTGAAGTAAAGACGCAGACGCCTTTTTTGCTTCAATCACTATTTTTTTTGCGTCTTCATATAAAAGGTCGTCTTCTTCGGAAAAACCTTTGGATTCTATTGCGCGCGACTCCAAAGCGCTCTCTAAATCCTTGGACAAATCTTGTTTTTGAACTTCTTCCAAATTCGTGCTCTCGGGAGACAAAGTATTTTGCGTTTTGATATAGTTCACAACTTTCTTTACTTCTTTTTCTGAAATATAAACCGCCTGTGCTCTTTTTGGTTTGGAAATATCTGAAGAAATAAAAAGCATATCTCCAAAACCCAATAACTTTTCCGCGCCCGCGACATCTAAAACAGTTCTGGAATCTACCTGAGAAGCAACCTGAAAAGTTATTCGCGAAGTAATATTTGCTTTAATTAATCCTGTAATTACTTCTACTGATGGCCGCTGGGTTGCCAGAATAATATGAATACCTACTGCCCGAGCCATCTGGCTTAAACGGACAATTCCTGCTTCCACTTCCCTACCCCTTGCTGCCATAACATCTGCTAATTCGTCAATAATCAAAACAATATAAGGTAATGGCTCTAAATTTTCTTCCAGTAGTTTGGAATTTGGAATTTGGAATTTGGAATTTCTGGCTACAATTTCATTGTAGCCAGTGATGTTTCTTGCTCCTGCTTCAGATAAAACATCAAATCTTCTTTCCATTTCTCCAATCAGCCACTTCAAAACATCTATTGTTTTTTGAGCGCTGAATATGACCGGAGACAAAAGGTGAGGCAATCCATTATAAACAGGAAACTCTACTCTTTTAGGGTCAACTAAAACAAAACGCAAAAAACTTGGAGAATTTTTGTAAAGAAGAGATAATATAATACTATTTAAGCATATTGTTTTCCCGCTGCCAGTGCTTCCGGCTATTAATAAATGAGGCATCTTGGCTAAATCGGCAAACATTGGATTCCCTGCTACATCCCTGCCTAAACCAAGCGTAAGATGGCTTTGTGAATTTTGAAACTCCGGCTGTTCCAATAAATCCCTCATTCCGACAATGGTTCGCTTCGTGTTTGGTATTTCAATTCCTACCAAAGGTCGTCCGGGAATTGGCGCCTCAATCCTAATTGGATGCGCGGCCAAAGCCAAAGATAGATCATTATTTAACGCGGTAATTCTGGACAACTTCACTCCTTCTGCTGGCTTCAAAGTATATTGGGTAACAGTAGGTCCGATATTTATTTCTGACATCTCTACCGGAATACTAAAATTTTGAAGCGTTTGTTTAATAATGGACGACTTTATTTTTATATCGCCGGAATATGCGATTCCTTTATCTTTTTCCAGTAAATCCAAAGAAGGGAGTTTGTAACTCGATTCATGTAATACATCTGACTCTTGTTTTATTCCTAATCCCTTTGATAACTCTTTTTTTTGGAAAAAACCTCTTTCTTTTGAATCTCCCGGCTCAGTTTCTGTTGTCTGCGACTCAATTTGTTTTATCTTAAACTCCGGAAGCCCTGTCATTTTTTGAAGCACCCGGGAATATAAAGGTTCCTCTTTCTCTTCCCTGTCCTCCGTAGATTCTGATTCTTTTTTCTTTTCTATTCGCCAAAATCCAGTAGGCGCGGCTTGATAAAGAATTACACCGCTGATAGTGATTACCGCGGCAAATACCGCTGCCGCACCCCACTCTCCGAACAATCCAACTAATGGAAAAGATATTAAATAGCCCAATAAACCTCCAAACTCTTTTGCGACTGCGTTGCTAAAAATTAATGTCTCTAACATTCCGGTAATCCCTAAAATCGCAAGCGCAATTCCTCCAATTATCAATCCTTGCTCTTTCTTTGATTTTAGTTCTGATTTCTTGCTTATCAATACCAACCCCCCCAAAATAAACAAAAATGGAAGGATAAAAACCGTTTTGCCGATTAAAAAATCAGCAGCGTTCATTAAAACCCTTCCCCCTGCGCCCGCTTTTCCGAAAAAAGAAAGAGAAATAATTACGGCTATCAAAAACATTATTACCCCGTAAATCTTTTTCTTGGTGTCCTCAGGCAAACCAAGACGCAGCCATTCAAACTTCCTCTCTTTTATCACGCTTTTTTTATTCTTTTTTGCTTTTTTATGTTTCATGTTTTATGTTTTCATTTTACCATAAGATAATCCTTTCTACAACAAAAAAAAACAATGCCAAACATTGTTATTAACTTTGAATTACGAAATATCTTCCAAATTGTCATTGCGAGAAGCGACTGAAAGGAGCGACGAAGCAATCTCAACCTTATTTAGATTGCTTCGTCCCCCGCCCTTGCACACAAGGGCGGGGTCCTCGCAATGACAGAGGGAAGGCATTTCGTAATTCATATTCATTGACAAAAAAAATATTAAAAATTAAACTTTGTGAACCTTATATCCTTCTCTTACTTTTTCTTTCACTTTCATTCCTACCTCGTCCTTTGATTTCGCTTTCTCAATTTTTTTATGCTCTACTTCTATTGAGCCAACAGTTTGCTCAAAATCAGTCTCGCCTCCAATAATTCTAATAGTATCCCCTTTTTTAATAGGCGCTTTAAGTTTAATCACTGCCACGCCGATATTTCCAAAATAATGAATAATTTTCCCTATTAATTTACCTTCTTTTGAATTTGGCATAATAACTAATGATTAGTAATAAATGATTAGTAATTAGTTGCCGACCTTTTCCCACACCTATTCAGGATATGCAAACTTATGAAATAAGTTTGCCCTTGTCGCCTTCAGCGACTAATCCTGAATAGGTGTGGGATTCACTTTTTTTCTTATTATGTCTGCGGTACCGCCGGTCCCTTCCAAAACCCCAATCGGTTTTTGCTCTTCAAAAGCGTCTAAATAATAAACAATTAATGATAACTGATTTAAGTATACGCTCTTTTTACTTTTACTACAATAGAATGAGTATGTCCTTTGGGAAATATTTCCTGAATTTTTTTAATGCCGTATTTTTTCTTTATCGCGTCTTTTAATTCAAATTCATATTCCGCTCCTATAAAAGAAGCGCTACTTTTATATTCTTTAATTGTAAAAAATTTTTCAACTAAAAGATTAATTGTTTTTCTACTATATCCCATCAATGGCTGAATATAATGAACTTTGAATTTGTCCTCAATTCGCCTAACTTCAGGCAAGGAAAGAACCGGAACCCTGTCATCACGGCGAACGCCATCCGCAATAAATTCCGCCTGCCCCGTAGGGTCGCGAAGCGACTCCTTCGGGGAGATTTTCGCAACTTCTTCTAACGCCTTCTGGTGAATATATTTTATTCCATTATTTGGAAAACCGTCTTTTATAGTTTGTTCTGCAGCTTCCTCTAAAATTCTTTCATCTAATTTCAAAACATGAAAATGGATGTTTAATTTTTCAGCCACTTGTTCCGCTTTTTTCCAATTTGAAAGCACGCCAAAATTACAAGTGATTAATTCAACCTCAAAAAACTTTGATAGCATAACCGCTGCCAAACAACAATCCTTTCCTCCGCTAAATAAAACCGAAACCTTAGTTTTCATATTTGTATCCATTGAACTATAAGGACATCAAGGTTATAGTAATAATATGGACGCTAACGAAATAATAATCAAAAAACTGCTAAAAAATAGAATTAAAACTCTGGAAGGTTTATCTATGGCAAAAAGAGAAATAGCAAAAAAATATAAAATATCCTGTCCTTCCAACGTAGAACTAATAAAAGCATACCATAATTTAGTAAAAAATAAAGAGGTTGAAAGAAATGAAATTTTAGAAAACATTTTAAGAAAAAGAAAAGTAAGAAGTTTATCCGGAGTTGTAGTTGTTTCTGTTTTGACCAAGCCATATCCCTGTCCGGGTAAATGTATCTATTGTCCGACAGAAAAAGGTTTGCCAAAAAGTTATCTTTCAGGCGAGCCAGCAGTGGAACGAGCAAAAAGAGCAAAATTTGACCCATATCTCCAAACGCAAAACCGTGTTGAAAGCTTAAAAATACAAGGTCATCCCACGGATAAAATTGAATTACGAATTATCGGTGGAAGCTGGAGTGCGTATCCGAAAAAATACCAAGTATGGTTTATTACTAATTGCTTTCAAGCGGCAAATGATTTTGAAAAGTTAAAATTGGGGGAGACCCGTTCTCCCCAAAATCTGGGGAGAACGGGTCTCCCTAAAACTCAAAACTTGGAAAAAGAACAAAGGAGAAATGAAAAAGCGAAAAATAGAATTGTAGGAATAAGCATAGAAACCAGGCCGGATTTAATCAATAAAAAAGAAATCCTAAATTTAAGAAAATTGGGAATAACAATGGTTGAATTAGGAGTGCAAATAATATATGACGATATTCTGAAAAAATGCCAAAGAGGACATTCTGTAAAAGAAACAATAAAAGCCACAAAATTATTAAAGGACGCAGGATTTAAGATAATGTACCAAATAATGCCGAATCTTCCCGGATCCGATATAAAACGAGATTTTGAAAGTGTTGAAACAATATTTAATAACCAAAAATTCAAACCTGACTGGCTAAAAATCTATCCTTGCGTTGTTTGTAAAGGAACGAAACTTTATCAAATGTACAAAAAAGGAGAGTATAAATCTTATTCAGACGAAAAACTGATTAAACTCTTGATTAAAATAAAACAAACCCTCCCTTATTGGGTAAGAGTGGCGCGATTATTCAGAGACATACCTGCTCAAAAAATTGAATCAGGCAGCAAATTTTCCAATTTAAGACAGATCATCCAAAAGGAAATGAAAAAAACAGGCAAGGTCTGCCATTGTATAAGGTGCAGAGAGATAAAAGAAAATTATATTCCGAAAGAAAAATTATATTTATTTCGCGAGGACTATAACGCTTCTGATGGAAAAGAAATATTTTTAACCTTTGAAAACAAAAATCAAACAAAACTTTATAGTCTATTACGACTCCGCATCCCCGCGCAAATCAAAAATGTCATTGCGAGGAGCCAACAGGCGACGAAGCAATCCCATATACCCGTATTGGGGAATGCGGCAATTATCCGAGAACTCCACACCTATGGCCAAATGACGCCAATTTCTAAAAAATCATTATCGCCGCAGCATAGAGGGCTTGGCAAAAAACTTATTAAAGAAGCGGAAAAAATCACCCGTAAAGAATTCGGTATAAAAAAAATTGCGGTGATTTCCGGAATCGGAGCAAGGGAATATTACCGCAAACTAAATTACCGACTACAAAATACTTATATGGTCAAAATTTTACGGTTTGACCGGGTTTGATTATTCCTTTTTTGATATTGGATTCTTCTTGTGGAGCAGGTTTTTTCTCTCTTAATGATTCTTCCAATACCTGTTTCAAATCATCAAGGTTCACTTCTTTTTTTTGTCTAAGTCTATCCCCTCCTTGCTTGATTTTCTTTGAAGAAGAAAAAGGAATAGGCTCTTTTTCCAATAACGCTTCTTTCAGAGAGATAAATCCCTCTTTTTTTACCGGGATATTTGGAGATCGCGAGATAGGTTCTTCTTGTTTTGGAGATGAATTTCCCATTTTTTCTCTGCAAGTCTTGCAATAAATCGGTCTTTTTGGGTCCGGCTTAAACGGAACCTTAATCATCTTGCCGCAACTAATACATTGTGCGTTGTATAAAACCGATGGAGCTATTGAAATCGCATCTCTATTTATAGATTCTGCCCATTGAGAAATTTTTTCATCTACTATTTTTTTTGGGGTGCTGTATTTTTCCCGGGACGCGTTAATAATTTCTTTTTTATTGGACTCTTTGAATTTTTCAAAAGGAGGTAAAGTATCAGCAGAAAACGGCCTGCCGGCAATCCCGTCTATCATTAATTTCAAATAGATATTATATTTTGTCAAATTAACTAAATCTGAAGCAGTAAATTCTGGTATAAGTTCTTTTTCCAAAAATTCTGCATCTTCCGCTCCAACTCTAAAAGAAATAATAGTACCCACATTACCAAACACGGCATCTCTTACTGTTTCTTCCATCTGGCTAACATATTGATGTCCTAAAATCAATGCTAAACGATATTTTCTTGCTTCGGATAAAATATTCACGAAACTCTCGGTAGCAAAATTCTGAAACTCATCTACATAAAGATAAAAATCCTTTCTTTCTTTTTCCGGCATATCTACCCGAGACATCGCGGCCAACTGTAATTTAGTAACTAAAAGCGCTCCCAATAAACGGGAAGCGTCTTCGCCTACCATACCCTTGGACAAATTCAGTATCAAAATTTTCTGCTCGTCCATTATCTCTCTCATATTTATAGAGGATTCTATCTGGCCAATAATGTTTCTAATTAAAGGAGCGGAAATAAACTGTCCTATTTTATTTTGAATTGCAGCAGACGCTTCAGCTTCGTATCTTGGGTCGTATCTGGCAAACTCCTGGGTCCAGAATGCTTTTACCACAGGGTCGGTAATTTTTTCTATTACTTTTTTTCTATATTCAGGGTCAGCCAATATCCTGTTCACTCCTAAAAGAGTGGAGCCGGGATATTCCAAAAGAGCCAAAATAGAATTATTTAAGATATATTCCATTCTGGCAGACCAAACATCGGGCCAAATTTTCTTAAACACGCCCATTAATCCGCCGGCAACCAAATGCCTGTGTTCAACATCCACTTTTTCCATAATATTAAACGCAATTGGAAAATTAATGTCAGCCGGATTAAAATAAATAACATCCTTAATTCTCTCTTTTGGAATAAAATCCAATAATTCTTCTGCTGCCTCGCCGTGAGGATCTACAAAAGCTAATCCTTTACCCTGCTGAATATCCTGAATCGCCATATTCTGCAACATAGCGGTCTTCCCCATTCCTGTTTTTCCAACCGCGTAAACATGCCGACGACGGTCATCGGTTTTTATTCCAAATTTTTTGCGGATATTACGAAAATTTGTTTCTGCGAAAAAATTTATTTCAGACATAAATTAAAAATTTTATTCCGTGGGCAAACCAGGGGGCGCTTCTCCTTTCTTTGCCTCTACCCTGGAAATTGACGGCGCCGCGGTAACCATTCTTCCAGGAAAATGATATAACGAAGCAAGTTCTTCAATATTTAAGACAAATACTCTCTTTCCAGCATCTTTAGGAAAAAAAGGCCCAAATCTGTTTACATAATTCCTGAACATATTTCTTTTTCTCATATAAACCCTTCTTTTATCCAAAAACCATAACCAGAATGTGTACTTTTTAGTAATAGTTTTTAACCAGGGTTTTAATCCATTAAGATTAGAAGTGGAAAACTGGTCAAAAAATCCCATTGGGATTGTCTTTTTGCCTCCAAAATACACATCTCTCTTCCCTAAATGAATAAACCTAATACTGCACTTAAAAGCGTATTTTCCAACTTTTTGTTCAATTGCTGAAACAACTTCCCTTTCTCCGGGCGTAAGTTTCATTTCCGGGGGGATAATCTCTTCTTTTTTTTCTTCTTCTTTTGACGGCTCACCGGTAACCATTACTTCTATTGCCTCCTGGATAATTGGCTTGGACGGCTTTGGCTTTGGTCTCTTAACTAATTTGTCCACTTCTATCTGTCCCCGTTTCGCATAATCATCTTCAACATAAGTTGACATTGGCACTGCAATAATTTGAATCCATAACTGCTCGCCCGGCTTGAATTTTGCCATTCCTTCCAAAAGCGAAGACATAGGATCTATTCTTTTTTCTTCTTTTGCTATTTCTGGTTTTTCTTCAAAAAATTTAGAGTATGTCTTGATAGGATAAACATCGTCTTTTAACAACTCATAATCACAGCCCCACATCTCCCAATCCTTATTAGGCATATCCTGGGGGACAAACTTGGTGTAATCTTGTACTTCTGTAATTTCTAAATCAGGGTACTGGGAATAAAGGTTTGACTCCACTAAATCGCGGTTGCCCTCGGGGCATCTGATAAAAAAATGGGACTCGCCTCCGATAGAAACCATTTCTAAACCTAAAGGCAATTGCATTTTTCCATCTAACCATTTTTCTCTTGGATTTGGAGGGTCATAAAGATGCCATAAGCCGGAAAAAACCACCTCCATTCCTTTAATAGGTGTAAGAACCTCTTTTGGCGGCTTTATTTCTAATAAAATCATTTTGACATTCTTTGTACACCATACATCGTTTCTCCACTGCAACCAAAAAAACCTAAATGGCGCAAATAAAATAAAAGGCGCGAAAACCCACCACCAGGACTTTATGAATTCCCAGAGGACTTGGAATAAGGGTAATAACATCAAATGGGTATTCCTAATTATTTCTAAAAAAGATTGCTCAAACACCGTCGATAAAATTTTCAATTATCAATTATCAATTTTCAATCAATTATCAAATTCCAATTTTCAATTAAATTAATTAATTTTATTTTTTGAAAATTGAAGAATTGAAAATTCATTGAAAATTGGTCATTGAAAATTGAAAATTATGTTCTACATTACGCTACTCTAACGCTATATTTCCCATCGTCATTTTTAAGAAAACTGTCTTTGTCGTTCAGATTCAAAAATATAGTGTTTTCTTTGACAAACCGTTGTTCCAAAACCTTACCTATAACTATTTCCTTTGGCAACGGCTTTTTTGCCTTTTTAAGAACACTAAATATTATATCTTTAACGCAGCCCGGCTCATATCCCCATTCCTGTAAAGCGTAAAGTCCCCGACCAACTAAAACAAACCTGGAATCTTTTATCAGTTCGTTGTGGACGGTTTTAATCAAAGACGGCTTATTATTTTGTTCCTGCTTGACAAGAAAATCAGTAATCTCGCCAAAATGCATTGGTTTATTTTCTTTTTTAAGTATTAAAAACGCCTTATCCTTAATGCCACGAGGATTAATTTCAGGCCAATCAGAAAAACCATAAAACCCGTCCTGAATTTTTAATATCTGTTTTGAAATCTCAATATGAGAAAACAATACTGGAATAGTCAAATGATAAGTATGTAAAATGCTGGAATTTTCTAAGGCAAGTGGTTGGCTTTTTTTCTCAAGTTCTTTACTAAAGGATTTTATAACTTTTTTAGCCCGGTTTAATGATTTTGTGTCAATAGTCCATAAAGGGTAAAAATTTTCTGTTTCTGAAAATCTTTCAAATTCGTTACTCAGACTAAGCAAAAATAAAACCTGAGCCGCGGAATTTTTGCGCCCTAATTCTTCTAAAAACAAATCTTCTCTTTTCAAACCGCCAAATTTCTTTAATTCTCTGGTAAAATATTGAAACGGCCTTTGGGATATGGTGTCTATCTTTGGCTTTATTCTGTTTAATGCGTCTTCTTCTATTTGACGGACCCTTTCCCGTGTAATCCCGTAATCTTTTCCAATCATTTCTAATGTTTCTTTCTTGCCTGTATTAAAACCAAAACGGCGCTCTGTAATATCTTTCATTCTGTCGGAAAGGCCAAAAAGAAGATTTTTACAAATTTTTTGATAATCAAAATTCATTTTATGATTATATCATATCTTAATGATATTTGTCAAACCCGGTTTCATTCCACAATCTTTTGTTTTCCAATTAGGTTTAAAATTTGAGGCATAACCTGCCATCCCTGAATCCTTCCTAATCCGCCTTTGGCGCAGGACCTCTCGCCAAATTTACTATTACTATCTTTTCTCACGGTTTTGCCTGAAAAAAGAATAGGCACAGGATCGCCTGAATGGTCCTTTATGGAACAAGGAGTAGAATGGTCGCCGGTAATTACTAATAAAACATCGCCTTTATTCTTCAAAGCGCGCAAAAGAGGAATATTTTTATCAATTTTTTCTATAAAATTTTTCTTGCCAAGGAAATCCCCGTCGTGGCCAAACAGATCTGGCGCTTTAAGATGAACAAAAATAAAGTCGTATTTTTTCAAATTGCTTTGCGCCGCTATAAACTTTGCTTTAACATCCGTATCCTTACCTCCAGTAGCGCCTTTAACATTAATTAAATCCATTCCTAAAAATTTTCCAAAACCTTTGTAAAGCCCGGTTCCGGCAATACAGCAAGACTTTAATTCATATTTCTCCTTAAAACTTATTACTTTTTTATATCTGCCGCCGCCCCTGAAAAGCAAATAATTTGCTTCAAATAAGCCCTTATTTCTTCTCTTTTTATTTTCAGAATGATTTTTTAAGATTTTATGGGTTTTTTCTAAATATTGATTCAGAATTTTTGCTGTGAATTTTGCTTGCTCTGATTTTTCCAAAGGAACAATTTTTTTTGGCTTTACTCCTATCTTATGAATATCATTATTGCTTATTTCTGAAGACAAATTTTCGCCTCTCAAAATTAAAGCGGCTCTGTGTTCTGTGCCGGCTTTAAGTATAAAATTAACATTTTCAAGGCAAAAACTTAAATCTTTTTCAAAAATTTTTACATTTTTTATTCTTCCCGCTCTTCTGTCAATTATTTTTCCATTTGATAAGCACGCAAAATTTATTCGCAAAGCAATATCCTTGTCTTTCAACTTAAATCCAGCGCCCAACGCTTCTATTGGACCTCTTTTTGGATAAAATTCTTGAAAAGGATGATATCCAAAAATCTCAAAATGCGCGGGTCCTGATTCCGGAGTAAAACCTAAACCCAAAGGAGACATCATTCCACAAATGCCTTCTTTTACTAAAAAATCCATATTCGGAGTTAAAGCCGCTTCCAAAGGCGTCTTATTACCTAATTCCGGAACAGGCCTATCCCCCAAACCATCAATGATAATAAAGATAACTTTCATAGTTTTATTTTTTCTTCTATTTTCAACAGCCGATTATATTTCGCTACTCTCTCGCCGCGGACAGGCGCGCCAGCCATTATTCCGTCAGCCGCAACGCCAACAGCCAAATCAGCAATAAAATCATCATTTGTTTCTCCTGAACGATGTTTAATAAAAATTTTCCAGTTCTGGTCTTTAGCCAACTTTATTGCGTCAATTGTTTCTGTAATTGTGCCAATCTGATTTGGCTTTATTACTATTCCATTGCAAGCGTATTCTTTTTTTGCTTTTTTAATTCTTTCTGGATTTGTTACTGTCAAATCGTCGCCAATAACGGAGAACTGTTCTCCGTTAATTAACGGAGAACAGTTCTCCGTTAATTCTTTGAAACCTTGCCAGTCGTCTTGCGAAAAAGGATCTTCCAAGCCGACAATCGGATATTTTTTAATTAAATTTGAATAATATCTCAACAGATTTTCTGTGGTAAAAACGCCAAATTTTGTTTTATATTTTTTTTCGTAAAATTCAGACGCGGCAACATCTAAAATAATTCCTATTTTGTTAGTATAACCGGCTTTTTGAACCGCTTCCATAATCAAATCCATTGCTTGTTCCGGAAATTTTAATGGTGGAGCAAATCCTCCTTCCATGCCAACATTAGTAGATGATTTTCCGTATTTTTTTTCTAAAATTTTGTTGAGATAATGATAAATTTCTGTCCCGATTTGTAAATTTTTTGAAAAAGATTTCTCTTTCGGTATTATCATAAATTCCTGAAAATCCAATTCGTTTCCGGCATGCGCTCCCCCTTCAATCATTAAAAAACACGGCAACGGCAATTGTAATAGATTTCTTCCGATCGGAAGAAATCTATTACAATGGAAAATTTCATAAATATATTGAGATAACACTTGATTTTGCGCTGCCGCGCCAGCGCGGCAAACAGCCATGCTTACCCCTAAAATAGCGTTAGAGCCTAATCGGGACTTATCTTTTGTCCCGTCTAATTTTATCATCAATTCATCTATCTTTTCTTGCTCTCTTAAGTCTTTTCCTTTTAATTTTGGCGCGATAATTTCTTCCACATTTCTTATTGCTTTCAAGACTCCTTTGCCAAAATATCTCTTGTCCTGGTCCCTTAATTCTTTTGCCTCGTATTTTCCTTTTGAAGTGCCGGAAGAAACAGAAGCAAAAAAGCCACCCAAGCCAATTTGAAGTTCCACCTCAATTGTCGGCTCCCCTTTTGAGTCCAAAATCTCCCTTGCCTTTATTGATTTAATTTCAAATTTTTTCATATTTTTGCCCGTAAAAGCTTTGACGAGACCCGTTCTCGTCCGTGCACGGACGAGAACGGGTCTCGGTATTGCTTTTCTTATTCTAAAGCAAAATTGGGAAATTCCTTAATTTCGCCTTTATATCTCACCCAATTTTCAATAAAATCTTTGCATCCCTGTTTACCATTCATCACTTTAAGCATAAAATCTCTTTCTGTTACAGACGGAAAATTCTTTTTTCCAAGAAAATCAGGATAACTAAACCATTTATAGTCATCTTCTAAAAAC
>DAOWLG010000056.1 GCA_030643485.1 Candidatus Nealsoniibacteriota bacterium
ATGAAACTATTTCTTCAATATTTTTATTTTTATAAATTCTTTCAAAAATAAAAATATAAAAATTGTATTGCCAATTAAATATCGTTTCCAAAGTCGTCTTGGCTCTTGAACTAATCTAAACAACCATTCAAGCCCAACTTTTTGAATCCATTTTGGAGCTCGTTTTGTTTTTCCCGCAATTATATCAAAAGCCCCTCCCACCCCCATAACAAAAGAGACCCCCATTTCATTAAGATATTTTTTAAGAAATATCTCTTTCTTAGGGGAACTCATTGCAAAAAAAAGAACATCCGGACATGTCTTTTTTATATTTTCAACTACTTCCTTCTCTTCTTCCCGCTTCCAGTATCCATTACGCCAACCAATTATTTTTAGCTTTTGATAGCGATTTTGATAAGTCTTAACAACTTTGCGAATAATTTCTTCACGAGCACCAAGGAAATAGATACTATATCCTTCCTTCTCTGCTACAGGTGCAAGAGCATTGATAATATCCAGTCCTCCAAACCTTTCCTTCACAGGTTGTCCAAATAATTTTGATACCCAGATCAAGGGCTGTCCATCAACAATATTGAGGTCGCTTGATAAAATAACATTGCGAAAAAATAAATCCTTGCGTAATTTATTTATCTTATCTACATTTATTGCTATATATTGATGCGGCCTTCTACTTTTTATAAACTCTTCAATTACAACAATGGTTTCTTTAAGTGTTAAATTATTAATCGGACAACCAAAAAGCCAAATTTTCCCCTTTTTATTTATTTTTATTTCTTTTTGAATCATAATAGAATAAATATTTTCTAATTTATTAAAATTTTTTTCCCAGTTTGCTCTTTCCTGAACAACTTTCAAATTTCTATTCCTCATTTTTTCTCTAAAAAAACTATTTTTCAATAAAGAAATAATTGCATTAGAAAGTGCTGTAATATTTTCTTTAGGTACAACAAGTCCATTAACTTTATCCTTGACCCATTCCATAATAGCTGGAACTTTAGTCACTACAACCGGCAAACCGCAAGCCATTGCTTCTAAAAGACTAAGGGAAGTTCCATCACTCAAAGAAGAGGAAACATAGATATCAGAAGCATTTAAATAATGCGGCATTTCTGAATTTGGAGCCAGTCTAGCAAAATGTATAAAATTATCCAAGTTCTTATGCTTTATTATCATTTTTAACTTATCTTCTTCCGGTCCTGTTCCCATTAAAATGACTCTTGTAGATGGCTCCGCCTTAATGATTTTCGGCAAAGCTTCAATAAATAAATCAATTCTATAAACAGGGTAAAAACTCCTGGTCATAATTAAAATTTTATTCCTCTCCCATCCCAAATTCTTCCTTATCCCTGAACCATCTTTCTGAGGGTTAAAAAGCAACAAATCAATTCCCCGTGGAAAGACTACAATTTTATCTTCTGGATATCCGGCTAATTCTATAATTTCATTTTTAACTTTTTGACAATCACAGGTAATCATATCTGCTTTTTTAATCGTATATTTAACTATCCAGCGACAAATCAATGATTTCTGAGGATGAATTAAAACATCTGAACCCCAGGGCATTAGTAAACTGGGATGAAATCCAGAAAGAGCAGCTAAAAATCCATCTTTCCACACAAAACCACTGTGAATAATATCTGGATTTATTTGCTTAATAATTTTCCGGAATTGAAAAACCTTAATAGCAAACAAAAATTTCTGAAGTTTATGAAAATGTCTGGGTCGTTGATGAATTATTTTAAGACCCTTGATTTTCTGAATCTCCTCAGGAATCTCTCCATCAAAATAAGTTACCAAATAGGTTTCAAAGTTTCTTTCTATTAATTTAGAAAGAAAGCGATGGTCGTGAACGGAAAGGACACTTGATAAATAACAAATTTTCATTTTTATTTAATTCCATATAGGCATGGCAAAGGTATATCGAAAAAAAATCTCTTTCCCTTATAAATAACCTGCCCTCCTTTTTGTTTTTGAACTTCTTTTTTATAAAACAGCGTAGGTTTAAATAATTCAATGTCTTTTTTGTAATGCCTTCTAATCTCATCCTGTCGAACATAATGAATATCAATTTTCCTCAAAGCAACAATGCTCTTTTGTACAGAAAATTGTAAAAACCAAGAGTATATCCACTGCTAATATTCCACGTATTAAATTGCTTTTTTTATTCATTTCTGCTAATTTCCTCCAAGACACTCATTTTGGAAGCAATCCCCAAGAATGACCAGAAATAAAATTGAAAAGTAGTGCTAGTAATAAAATTATCGGAAGCACTTCCAATTTGCCAAGCTAAAAAAGGAATAAAAATAAAAAACAGGAGAGACTTTAACATTGGATCATTTGCTCTTTTGTATAATAAATATATTTTTTTACCCAAAACAAAAATAAAAATTATATAAATGGAAAATCCAATAACTCCAAGTTCTACCAAATATCTGATAAAATCACTATGGGGGGAAAACCCAGTAAAAGGATTTATAAGTTCACTAGTCATAAACCCGTATCCAAGTAATGGTTTTTCTCTCCATTTTCCTAATAATTGTTTCCAATTTAAAATACGCCAGGTAAATGAGTTAACCGATACTCCTTCTTTTACAGTTTTTGAGATATTAGTCTGAATAAGTCGGTTAAATCTATATTGAAAGGATTCATTTCTACTTAACAGCAATAAAGAGACTATTATCAACACTGCGAGGGGTATTCTTAATCTTTTTTCTTTATAAAAAACAAAGAAGATCATTACTCCAAACATTATATATGCCACCCAGCTGAAGGTAAAAAGTAAAATAAATATTTCTAATATTAATAACGCAACCCAATATTTTTTCTTATTTGAATTTTTAATCTTCCAAAATGTTAAACTAATAAACAAAACTAAATATAGGCCCAAGTGAATTGGATGTGCCATCGTTCCATAAACACGTCTTATACCACCTGAAAGTGGCCCTGAATGTGTAATAAGTTGATAGTAAGCAACACCCATTGGCAAAATGAGAGACAAAAAAAGATACTTAATATATCTTTTGTAATTTTTTGGGTTAACTATATTGAAGACAAGAAAATAAATCACAAAAATACTAAAAAGTCTTACCCAATCCCGCAGTCCAATAATACCTCTTGTGCCCAGATTTCCCAAACTTAAAAAGACCCAGGGAATTAAAGAGATTAACCAGAAAATCCATATTTTAGAGATTGTATCGAGAAATAATTTCTTCTTGACAAACCTCATTAAAAGATATAATAAACCAGCAAAAGCAATTAACAAGGCTAAAAAACCTGCAGAATTTAACTTCATTGGTCCCAAATGAAAGGCAATATTTGTAGTAATATCTAAACTACTCCTCAACATAAGTAAGAGAGGCAAGAAAATGGATAAATTTGAAATAAAAATAACAAATACTATACAAAATGAAATCAAAGAAAAAAGCAACTTATTCATAAAACAGCTTAGATATCCTATAAAAATTCCTATGAGCACGATACCTAATGTTCTGCATTTTTCCATGATTTTTGCTTCAAGCATTTTTGAGAACCTCTCCAAGCTTCTTAGTAATAAACCTTGCTTCGTATCGCTTTAAGAAATTCCAATCTGGTTTGTATTCTTCGTAAAGCTTTCCTTTTTCCCATCTTTCAAATATATTTTTCAAAACATCTTTGATATCCAAA
>DAOWLG010000044.1 GCA_030643485.1 Candidatus Nealsoniibacteriota bacterium
AAGATGGGTTTGGCTCGTCTACCGCAATCGTCAAAGTGTTCTAATTGGCGGTGTATATTGAACAAAATCCGAACCTTTTTCCGCGAAAATTCAGACGCTGATTTTTAATTTATTGGGGCAGGCGATTAAATTTTTTTAATTAAAAAGGAATAAATTTTTTCTGGGTTTGGCTAAAATTGCTTCGCAATTTTTCTCTTTTCAGAGGTTCGCTCAATGAATGGATGAAAGCGAAAAGGACGATTTCAAATTTTTCTAATCCCGTTTTGCGGGATTGCTCTGCTCTACCGAGCTTGGCGACAAATTCTTATTTATATCTATATTTATAACCTGATTGTATTGATTAACAAAATCATTATATTCGATGTGGATATTCGGTTTCTGTGTTAATAATTGAATAATCGTAAATATTATTGCGATATAGGCTGCAATTTTTTCTGGCGTATCAGGAAGCCATTTCTTAAATTCAGAAAACTTTGAAGATTTTTTTATCTCTGCCAAATCATCAATATTCTTGCTTTTTTCTAATGCATCTAATAATTCCCTAGCTTTATCTAATGGATTCTTAGATTGTTCTAAAATTTCGGCAAATCCTTCGACTGTAGCTCTAAAAGTTCCATCAGGGATATTTTCCACCGAACCGCAAAACGGACATTGTGATTTATCACCAATAAAAGTCGCTGACGAACCGGGAGTCATAAAAATACCCGAGGGAAAAATTTTACCGCAATTT
Organism: Candidatus Nealsoniibacteriota bacterium; assembly: GCA_030643485.1. GTDB lineage: Bacteria > Patescibacteriota > Minisyncoccia > Minisyncoccales > JAGMDC01 > DAOWLG01. The sequence goes on from DAOWLG010000044.1 coordinate 731, forward strand.
TTACATTGCATTAAAAGTTTTGGCATAGATAAAATTAAAAATTATTTTCAAAAATTTATTTTTTTGATGTTAAGTATAAATTTCCGCTGGATTTGGCAAAAAATTACTACTCGCAATTTTTTTCTTTTCAGAACCGCCACTTTCTTAATTTAGACAACCGGAAAATTTTTAAGCGTGTTTAAGACCTGACCTTAAACACTTGAATAAATTCTTATCTAAAAAGTTGTATAAAAAAATTCTTAACAGCAATTAAAAAATTAGCTAAAAATATTGGAGAAGATTTTTTTTGTTCTTGTTCGCTACTAATTTCTTGCTCTTTTGTTTCTTGAGGTTCTTCAACTTTTTCCTGGAATTTTTGAGCAAATTTTTCTTGAGATTGGGATTTTCCTTGACTTTGGAAAATCTGATGACCAGACTCTAATTGTGGCTTTTTAACTAATTGTAATCCTGGTTGAAATTTTGGATCAATAGATTCTTGTTGAGCAACTTGAATTTGTTGTGTGACTTGCTTTGCGTTCTCGGATTGCTGGGTTTGTTGTTGAATAATTGGCTCTTGGGCATCCGCCTCTATCTGTTGAGATTGTTGTTCTACTTGTTTTTGTTCTCTGACCTCTTCATTAACTTGAGGCGTAGATTTCTCTTTCTCTTGTGTTATTTTAACTAATTGACCTTGCAAATCGGCTATTTGCCTCTGAAATTCTTTTAATTGATTCTTCAAAGTAATTATTTGACCTCCCGGGGAAGCTATTTGTTGCTGAAGGAATGTATTATTGGTTTGAATGCTACTTACTTGATTTTTTAAGCTGGCTATTTCGTTATCCTGAATAATTATTTGTTGCTGAAGAGTTGGAGTAGTTTTATCTTCGGGCAGAGTAATTTCATCTTCCCCTATTTCAGTAGTTATTTCTTCTTCATTTTGAGATTCTTGTTCTTGTTCGGAAGGGAAAAGATGAGTAAAACTTTGTTCTTCGCCATAACCCCAACCAGTAGTATTCTGAGCCTTAGCCCTGTAATAATAAGTAGTTTCTGAATTAAGACCAGTCATAATAATAGAAAAAGTGGAGAAAGTCGGAGGCCAAAAACTTACATTATCAGTTATATTATTAAGGTAATGACCCGAATTTATTCCCCATTCAATACCTACCTCATAGATGTTTCCACTATCACAAGAAGATCTAGCACTACCATGACCGATTGTGGTTGTTTTTTCTATATCGCTAACAGGTTGAGTAACAACTATTGGCACTTCGGGTAAACCAGGGTGAATAGAAGGCGCACACATTGGAAAAGCTGCCAAAACAGATGAAGCAATTATGCCCATAAACAAAACAACACATATAGAAATAATAGCAATATTTAAATTTGTTTTAATTTTTTCTTTCATAAATTTTTAATTGCTCGTCTAATTTTTTCAAATACTCATCAAGAGATTTTATGTCATCAACTTCAAACATACAAATTTTATATTCTTTATCATAGAGATTATTTTTTATTTCATTTTCGCTTCTAAAAAACAATTCATTCCTTTCAAGCCCAATTTTTATTTTTCTAATTCCAATTTCTTTTATAATTTCCTCGTTTTTCGCCAGCGGAGCCGTCGGTGAAACCCCTAATTTTTCAAATATAAATCCATGCCTTGTCATTCTAACTCTTACATAACATTCATTTTTATCCTTGTCTATTACCCAAAAACCGCACATTTTCCATCTTTCAACAAGAGGATCGTATGTAATTTCATAACCCTTATATTTTTGTATTTTTGTTTTTTCCATGATTTGTTTTTAATTTCAACATTGATTTCAAAATTTCAAAAAACTTTTCTTTGTTTATAATTTTTTTATTTTTTTAAAAAGAGTTGTGTAATATTTCATTGCTAAATCTTCCTCAAAATGTCCCGAAATCGGTCTAAGTTCTAAAAATAATTCTCCATTATTATAGTCGTTTTTTCTTGTTTTTCCTCCATTAAAATTATGAAAACCCGCCTCAAAAATCAAATCAATAGGATAATAACCACCTTCCTTGAAATAAAAATTAGATTTTATAGGATTATAGTTTTCTGTAATATCATCAACAAATCCGTTTACATGTTTTAATCTTGGTGGTTTAGATTCATCTTCTTCCATGTTTATTGTCAACCAAATCTTTCTTTTCTGTAAAAGAAACTTATATAAAATTGCTTTCTTGCGTTCAAGGGAAATAGCTTTGTCAAAAATATATTTTTTAGATTTTAAAATTATTTCCATAGTTATTTAATTTTTTCTTAATTTCAATTTACCACTTTTTTAATTGAAAAACAAGGGGCGTGAACCAATTTACTTTTTTCCAAAACTTCATATCGTTAAAAATTTTTCGGCTCGTCGAATTAAATTAGGAGCGGCTCTGAAAAGAGAAAAATTGCGAAGCAATTTTTAGCCAAACCCAGAAAAAATTTATTCCTTTTTTCACCCCGTTAAATAAAAT
>DAOWLG010000041.1 GCA_030643485.1 Candidatus Nealsoniibacteriota bacterium
GAAAAAATTTATTCCTTTTTTCACCCCGTTAAATAAAATCTTTGATTTTAATTTGCGAAGCAAATTATTTAACGGGGTAAATTAAAAAAATTTAATCGCTCGCTCCAATAAAATGTAAAATTTTTTCTGGGTTTGGCTCGGCTGGCGGTTAGCCAGCCGTCTTTTCGGAAACGGGCCGGAGTGTTTTCCTCCTATTGCGGGCGGCGGAGCCGCCCGCAATAGGAGGCTCAACTCAAATTCTTTTTCTTGCTTTGGTGGATTAAATTCGGTAAAATAATAATGAAAGTTCGCGAGGGTTTAATTCCCGCAGCCAAAAACAAAAATTATCCGAGAACGGTTCTCGGACAATTTTTGTTTTTGGCTGCCGGGCCTGGACTCGAACCAGGATTTAATGCTCCAGGGGCATTTGGCCTACCATTAGCCGACCCGGCAATTTTTAAAAATTTGTATCTAAACTCCTGAAATAATCCTCAAACAAGTTGAGAGACCCTTCGGCTAACGCCTCAGGGTGACAACCTTTGGTTGCCAATTCACCAGAGATTCTTCGCCTAACGGCTCAGAATGACAACTTCTAAGTCGCCTTTATTATCAAACTTTCAAATATTTTCTTATTGCAAGCGCACTGGAAATTGCTCCCAAACCAACGCCGACAATAAGTTGAATAAGGAAAATAATAAAGAAATTGTTCACAAACTGTTCAAAGATATTAAAATCAGCAAACAACATTTCTAATGTTGGAGATAAAAAGAAACTGGCTAAACCGAAAATCAGAGCAGCGATTAAAGCGGCAAATATCCCGGCAATTATTCCCTGAACTATAAATGGACCCCTGATAAACCAATTTGTGGCTCCAACGAGCCGCATTATACTAATCTCTTCTTTGGAATTTACAATCGCCAAGCGGATATGATTAAAAACCACTAAAATTGCTATGGCTGACAAAATAATTATTAAGGCAATTCCGAATTTGTTAATATAGGAAGTAAGGGAAAATATTTTCTCAATAACGCGCTTGCTTTTAGAATAACTTGTATGGTCAATAAGTTCGCCAAGGGAACTACTTTCCAAAAAACTTTGAATGGCAGTATATTGAGATGCTTCAAACGCTTTAATATCCAGAGAAGCAAAAAGAGGGTTGCCGCCATATTCTTCTAATCCCTCTATTATTTCCTGGTCCTGCTTGTGCCTTTGGGTGAATTCATCTAACGCTTCCTCTTGAGAAGTATATTCAACGCTTTTTACTTCTGGAAGCGCTTTTAATTTTTTTTGAATTTCCAAAATCTTTTCTGGTAAAGAATCAGGTACAAAATAAACGCTCACATCCGCTTTTTCCTGAACACTGGAAATTAAAAATTGTGTAAGTTGATGAAAAAGGAAAAATGAGGGAACCAAAATCAAAGTAAAGACCAAAATAAAAATTGTGGCGATAGAAAACCCGTTATTCTTAAAAAAACTTTTCCAACTTGAATGAATTATGCGTTTAATGGAAGAAAACATATTTTGTATCAAGTTTCAAAATTACAGTATGAATCTGCCTTTTAGTTCATCCCTTACTAATTTCCCATCCTCAAGAGTAATTACTCTTCTGTTAAGGTTATTGATTATCTCTTTGTCATGAGTAGCCAAAATAACAGTGGTTCCAAATTCATTAATTTTTTCCAAAAGATGAATTATATCCCGAGTGTGATAAGGGTCAAGGTTGCCGGTTGGCTCGTCTGCTATTATCACCTGCGGCCGATGAATCAAAGCCCGGGCAATGGCTGTTCTCTGTTTTTCGCCTCCGGAAAGCTGAATCGGAAAATTGCCTGCCTTGTCGGTTAAACCGACTATTTCCAAAACATGGGAAACATCTTGTTTAATTTCTTCGTCGCTTACCCCAATTACTTCCATTACATAAGCAATATTTTCATACACGGTTTTTGTGGAAAGCAATTTATAATCCTGAAAAACTGCTCCAATTTTTCGCCTAAACCAAGGAAGATGCCCTGTTTTGATTTCGTGAATATCCTCTTCTTTGAAAAAAACTTTGCCAGAACTTGGCTTTTCTTCCGCTAAAAACAATTTCAATAAAGTTGTCTTACCAGCGCCTGACCTGCCCACAACAGAAACAAACTCTTTTTCTTTTACTTCAAAAGAGACATTATCTAAAGCAGTTATATTTGGAGGATAATTTTTGGTAATACCTTGAAATAAAATCATAATTTTTAATATTGTAATAATGTCATTGCGAGCGATAGCACTTCGCTATCGCTCAGCACAGGCTCCGCAATCTCTGAGATTGCTTCGTCGCTTCGCTCCTCGCAATGACAACATTAGCTATTTTTACTTCGGCGTCTATGAATTCGTGTAACTCTCCGTCCAGCACGCTTTCCACATTAGAGGTTTCAACGCCTGTGCGCAAGTCCTTTACCATCTTATATGGATGCAGGACATAAGACCTGATTTGATTTCCCCATTCAACAGAAACCCTTTCGCCTTTAATTTCTTTAACTTGTTTTTGTTTTTGTTTTTGTTTTAATTGAAAAAGTTTGGAATAAAGTAATTTCATTGCTTTTTCCTTGTTCAACCCCTGTAGCCGTTCGTTCTGACAGCTCACTGTTATTCCAGTAAGAAGATGAGTTATCCGCACCGCTGATTCTCTCTTATTCACATATTGGCCGCCGGGGCCGGAAGCCCGAAAAACATCAACTCTTAAATCCTCTGGATTGATTTTTATTTCGCTTTCAGCACCGGAAATTTCCGGAAGAATCTCCACTAAAGCAAAAGAGGTGTGCCGCAGTTTTTGAGGCGAAAAAGGGGAAATGCGAACCAAACGATGAACCCCTGTTTCTTTTTTCAAAAAACCATAAGCAAATTTTCCTTTGATTTCCATTGTGACTGTTTTTATCCCAATCCTGCCTTCAGGACCTCCTGCTTCCCCAAATGACTGGTGTAAAATTTTCGCCTTGAATCCCCTCTTTTCGCAATATCTTTGATACATCCTCAAAAGCATTGTTGCCCAATCCTGCGCGTCCTGTCCCCCAGCTCCCGCGTATATGGAAAGTATAACATCACCTTTGTCGTATTTTCCGGAAAGAAAAACATTGGTTTCCTGCTTGATAATTCTTAAAACCAAATCCGAAATTTTTTCCTGAATTTCCTGCTCCAAGTCCTTATCTTCTAATTTAACAATTTCTTTTATTTCTTCCAAGTCCTTTTTTATTTGTATAATTTGTTCTGTTTCTTCTTTTAGCCCAGCCAATTCCTGAGAAATCTTCATGGCTCTTTCCTTATCTTGCCAAAAATTTGGCTTTTGAATTTCTTTTTCTAACTCTTTTATTCTACTTTGTTTTTTGTCTAAATCAAAGGCAGTCCATCAAATGATGGAGTTGTAATTGTAAATCTTCAATTTTCTCTTCAATTTCTCTATAAGGCATACTAATTCAGTATATCCTATTAAAAAATAAAATCAACAATCAAAACTGTCGGAAGTTGGACTTCCGACAGTTTTTACTTCCGACAGTTTTTACAAAAACCAAACTTTTTTCAAGAAAAATCCTGACGTTAATTTATAAAAAAATTTGCTGGGGCGGGAAAGGAGTGTGGAAAAAATGAACTCCCGCCTCACTCTCACTTTTCGCAGCTACCGAATTTCGTACCAGCGAAGCTGACGCGCTGCCCAAACTTTTAAAAAAAATTCCACTTTCTATTTATTAATCTTCAAAAAATCTTTATGCACCTTACTTAAATAATCAGGTTTTCTTTGCAATACATCGTTCATAAAATATTTTAAGCCGCCATACGGCGGTAATGTTTGGCTATTATTTTTACATTTATTGTAAATTTTTTCAAAGTCTCTTTTTGAAAATTTATCAAAAAATATTCGCGTTGTCGCAAAAAATATGTCGTTTTCTTTGAACGATTCTATTTCATAGTCATAAATAAACTTATTTTTTAAAAGAGAGAACACATATTCATCACATTTTTCAAGAATGGCGGTTATTGCCGGATCAGATCGTAATTCGTCTCCCGATAAAGCCCTTTTATTATCTGAATCCAATATAGCGATTAAACCATCAAATAAATTTTCTTTACCTTGATATTCTCGTTGTAATCGCCCATAAAGAAAATCGGCCATAATTTTTGTGGAATTGATACAGAACTCGACCTCATATAACTCAGGTTTAGCCGATGCCACATGTCTATCACCAATAGAATTACTTAAATTATCAATTGCATGAACAATTTTTGAAAAACCATAGCATATCGATTTGAAACTCTTATCTGGGGATTGCTCTTGCGAAAGCTTGAGTAAATTTTTGATCAATTTATATTTATCTGGCAAGCCACCACTTTGAGACATTTCTTCTCCAATGACTCTCTTATAAATGTCAGAGAAAACACCCTCAATAAATGCCCTTGCACTACTTACTGCCCCATCATAATCATTGCGAACTATTTTATCTGCACATTTTTTCAATTGATCGCCCGCATATTTTTCGCTCACCTCGTCTTCATTTCTAAACTCAAAATCACTTTTAAACTCAACTGCCACATAAATTGGCTTATTAGATATTCTTGTTTTCTCAACCAACTTCCATCTGTCAGTGGCAAGATGGCCATTAAAAACATTTAACAACTCTGAAACTTCTTTTGCGTCATTTCTAACAACGGGATGTATTATTTCGGCTATAAACCGCAAAAAAGTATAGTCATCGCTCATTAAATTAAGACGAGTATCAGAAATAATCCACCAGTCATCCCAATCGTTATTATTTATTCTGTGTTGCCAAATATCGCCTCGCATATTTTGGAATCGATTATCAGTTGTAGGTAAAATTTCAATGTCAAAAAGGCGATTAAGAAACTCTACCTCGTCAAGCCGTCCCGACCAATTCATATTGCGAATTTTCAATTCATCAAAAATATTTCTTTTGGTGATTTCTGAAATCATATCAATTATTGACTAAACAAATCCTCAAACTTTTTCCAATTTTTATCTAACTTCCCTGGAACATATTTATAATTTTTGGAGCAGTTAAAATGCCAAACTTCACTTTCTTTGATAGTAATCCCACCGACAAACTTTTTGCCAAATTCTTTTAACTTTTTAGCCAAGGCCGACGCTCGCCCCTCGGTATCTGTGGCAGTCCGTCCGCTTTTTGTGTTAAAAATACCAATTCGTCCATCTTTAAATTTTAAAATCCAATCTGGATAAAAAAGAGAAAATTTTTGATCAGCAGTATTAAAATATTTTATTGCAAAATATTCCTGACCAATCCCTTGTTTTAACCACCATTCAATATATTTTTCCTTGCTATCAATATAATTTATAAAACTTACCTCGTTTAGCTTCCCGTCATAATTATCTTTTCTAATATAAAAATCTTCTAACACGCAAAGTTCGGCAGGCATAATTTCATAATCATCAGTAAAACTATAACTTTCCTGAATAGTAAAAATCGGGGTTTCCTTTTCCTCATTTTTTTTCACTCGCTCGCTTAAAATTTTTTCTAAAATTGGCCTATAATCTTTCAATGCCCGCGTGATTGCAGGACGAAAAACACTACTTGCTCCTTTTCGAATATCTTTTATGAAAATGCGGTAATAATAATCGCTATTTTCACCTAAAACGCTTTTCATCCAAACTCTAACTGCCGATTTCAATGGACTCCAAGATCGGGCGATGTTTGTTATCTTTGCTTTGTCTTCTGTCTGTTCTTTCAATAATTACCAACAAAGATAATTAAAAGTTTTTTCAACATCGTTTTGGGATATTTCCATAAAAATGTCATGTCCTTTTTTCTGAAATTCAAAGTTAATTCTATCGTAATCCTCAAATTGTGCATCAACAATTATTTGATTGGTTGTTAATGGATCTAAATCAATTCCTTTCTTTGTTAATTTCTTTTTCGCTTTTCCTAAAATATCGCCTTTATTAAGTCCAAAATAATGATTCATTGACTCAATAAAACTTGCCTGAAATTTTGCTGAATTACTTAAATCCCCATAATTAACACGAGAAACATAGGCGGATTGAATCTGAATATTATTTATGTCTTCTTTCTGTTTTGAAATATGAACAAATGGTTTATTTTGTGATTTATCAATCCAGTTATCAGTGATGTCTTTCCTGTTGTAGTTAGTGTACAAATAACCAACTCTTAAATTCGGACTATTTCTATAATTATCTTTTTGGTCTGGCTCGGGCATTCTCAATATCCGCCCAACTGTTTGAATAAATCTTTGCTCAACTCTAATGTCTCTAAACATTACCAATACATGGGCTCGCGGGCAATCCCAACCAGTACCAGCCGCTAATTTGAAAAGTAAAATATCGTAATCATCTTCGTTATCCTCAATCCCATCAGGTTTGGGATATTTATCAAACCAACGCCCGATTTTATTTTCTTTAATCCCTCGCTTTTTTAAAAAATCGCTTGCTATTCGCTCTTTGGTTTTTTCACCCATCTGTACTCTTTCGCTGTCATCATTCGGTAATTGTATTAAAAGGAGAGGATTTACTTTTTTGCCCAATGCCTCGAATTCTGCTTTCAACTGCTCTCTTTTTTCTAAACCAAAATCAAGTAAGGCCTCGTCTAAATCCTTGCCTTTTATCTTTTTCAAATCTTCTTCTGTCTGCGTTATAATTTTTTCTTTAATTAATCCTTCGGAAACAACTCGCTCTCTATTAACTACAATATAACTACCTAAATCAGCAGATTTTGCCACAATCTCTGGTTTTGGCGTAGCGCTAACATGAATAACGACTTTGGGGTCAATATAATCAATAATCTGCTGTGCTAAATCTGGCGTCACATTGGTATGAGCCTCATCAATAATTAAAATAATTGATCTGCTGTCTTTTTTTGTTCCATCAATAAAATCTTCAAAATATTTTCCGCTTTCTTTTCTCATTCTTTCATCGTCTGGCCTTCGCAATTTTCTACTTTCGGCCGATCTGGCAGAAACCTTTTGCCAATTCAAAAACAAAATATCATTTTCAAGCATTTTACCTCGATTGATGTCGTTAACAGTAAGTAAATTATTTTCGAGTGTATTTTCAAAATACTCTTCAAATTTTTTCTTACTTTGCATCGCCAAATCATCACTGAAAGTAATCCAAATGAACGCTTTATCTATGTTCCAATTCGGCAATTTATTTAGTCCACGAATAAAATGAGCCAACATAAAAGTTTTTCCGCTCCCGGTTGGTGATTTAAAAACAAGCGGCAATTGCTGTCCCTCTTTTTTCCAAATTGCAGTGAGGGCAAAAAGCAATTTTTCTATTGTGTCTTGTTGAAATGGTAAAGGATTAAACATAATTATTCTGTGCTTAGATTATAAATCTGCTTATATATTTCTAAAATTGGCAAAGGAATTGTTTTTACTTTTATTTGATCTATATCTGCAAGGTCGTCAAAAAATTCTTCATCGCCCCAACTAAAAATATAAATTGTCGTTTGCTTTTTTAATTTTTTGATCATTTCTGTAAATTCATCAAATTTATCTAATTCCTCTCGAAAATATACTGCAGTGTATTTTTCTTTATTCCCGTCTTCAAATAATTGATAAAACTTATTTTGTTTTACCAGATCTAAAGTATTTTCAGTAATGGCTAATAATTCGCCTGCATTATGGGCAAGTTCAATTTTATCATGGTCGGTCGCGTTCAAAATATTGTGTTTGCCAATGAAAGCCGTTTTATAAAATTTTACTCCGCTTTTGTTTAACTTCACTACTTTTTTAATTCTTGGATAACAAACATCTCTCATTATTTTGTGCTTTTTTCCATTTATAACCTCATCATTGTTGGTGACTAAAATAAACTGCCTTCGCCCGTCATCTTCTTTATTCAAAATCATAACTGCCTCACCTATTGTTCCTGATCCAGCAAAAAAATCTAAAACTATCGCATTTTTATTTAATGATAATTTTAATGTTCTCTTAATGAGTGAAAGCGGCTTTTGTGTAGTAAATCCAATGTATTCTTTAGACCCTCCTTGTAAGGCCTTAATCTCATCATCTATCCAAATATCAGATAACATTCTCCCATTAGTTTCATTAAGATATTTTTTAAATCTATATTGTCCATTTTTTGTTTTATAAATTCTATTTTTCTTCCACCACATTTCAAGGGTTTCTTTTTTATACAGCCACTGTTCGATAACTCCATGAAATTCAAAAGATTTTCTTGTCTCGCTTCTTTGTGTTCCTCCAGCTATAATTGCAACTGTTTGATAAAAACCTTTCCCGTTATTGTCATTATGGACAAAAGATTTTTTGTATTTTTCGTCTATTTCTCCAACAAATTTATTAAGAAATAATTTTTCTATATTTTTAGCATAGACCAAAATAAATTCGTACTGATTTCCTAATTGATTTGCTTGTGCTTTGGGGCTATTTGTTTTTTTCCAGACGATAATATTTACAAAATTAAAAGGATTAAATATCTCATCACATAAAAGTTTTAATTGTGCAAATTCATTATCGTCAATACTAATAAAAATAGCTCCAGATTCTTTCAATATGTCTTTTGCTAATTCTAATCTCTTCCCCATAAAAGAAAGCCAATAGCTATGTCGGAATGGGTGATCTTTCGGCACTTCTGTGCCATCGGGATATTTGTCTAAAATTCTTCTATCTTTGTAACGAAAACCGTCAGAGCCGGTGTTATAGGGCGGATCAATATAGATAACATCAATCTTGCCCTTGTGAGTATAATTAAGACAAGTTAAGGCATGATAATTGTCGCCCTCAATTAAAATATGAGTCGGCTTGTCGTCTTTGTTATTTATGGCAAATTTTGGCACTTCTTTAAGAACAGGTAATTTATTTTCAACATCATCTTCAAAAGCTTCCGGAACATCCATCCAAACTAAACCATAACGCTGTTTTTTGACGGCTTTTTTTAATCTTTCTATCTCTTTTTTTAATTTCAAAATTTCTTCGGCCATATTTATTTCATTAAATCGTCAACTACTATGTATAGTATATCAAAACTTAATAAAAGTGTAAATCAGAAATCAGCGGTTTGAACAAAGATAATCTTTGTAATTTCCTAAATATTCCTTTAGGTTTTTGTTTTTAATCTCCCAAATCTTGTTGCACACTTTATTAAGGATATAGCGGTCATGAGAAACCAAAAGAATCGCGCCTTTGTATTCTTTCAGCATATTAGTCACAATTTCTTTGCTCGGAAGGTCTAAATGATTTGTCGGCTCGTCTAACACAAGGAAATCTGACTTTTGCAATATCAATTCAGCTAAAGCTACTCTTGCGCGTTCTCCCCCGCTCAACTGGTCAATTCTCTTGTTAGTTTCGTTTTGCGTGAACAAAAGACAGCCCAAAACATTTCTAATTTTTTCTTCATCTGGTATTGTTTTAGACGCTACTTCCTCTAATATAGTTTTTTCCGGGTCCAATTCCTCGTGCGCTTGCGCGTAATAACCGATTTTTAGTCCCTGCCCCAACACTAATTGAAAATTTTCAATTAGTGTGGGGGCTTGCCCTATTTTTACCATTCCAGAAACTTTATTGTTCTTGTCTATAATGGTTTTTAACAAAGTTGACTTCCCCGCGCCATTATCACCTATAATTCCGATTTTATCTCCCCAGTTCACCTCTATTCTGCCTTGCGCCTCAAACAAGCGCGATTGTCCGTTGTTGATAATCAAATCATTTATCTCTAATACCTTTGTACGGGTCTTTTCTATGTTGTCAAAAGTAATTTTGATATCCTTGCTTGTTTTCGGGTTTTCTAACTGTTCTATTTTCGCTAATTGTTTAATCCTGCCTTGAACCTGGCCCGCTATTGCCGCCTTATATCTGAAACGGTCAATAAATACCTGTTGTTTCTTAAAATACTTTTGCTGATTTTTGTAATTTTTTTCTTGTATTTCAACGCGTTTTTCTTTTTCTTTTATGTATTCAGAATAAGGGCAGTAATACTTCTGCAGCCCTTGTTTTGTCAGTTCAAATGTCTTGCCGCACATCTTATCTAAAAATAATCTATCGTGAGACACGCATATTATTGTCTTATTCCAATTCAACAAAAATTGTTCCAGCCATTCTATTGTTCTTAAATCAAGATGGTTTGTCGGTTCGTCTAAAATCAATAAATTTGGTTTAGAAACCAAAATCTTAGCAATCGCTAATTTTGTCCGTTCTCCGCCGCTTAATGTTTTAATTTCTCTTTGCCAAAATTGCTCTGAAAAACCAAAACTTTCTAAAAGATTTTGCACTAATCCTTTGTAGCGATGGCTATCCAATTTTATTGCTTCCGTATTAACTAAACGCATTTCTTGTAAAAGCGTGTTTTGAAGAGATTTCCAATGCGTCTCTTGCGGCAGATATCCTATTTTTAGATTTTTGTTTTTAATGATATTCCCTTGGTCTGCTTCCTCTATTCCTATAATTATTTTCAAAAGCGCGCTTTTGCCTATTCCATTTGCTCCAACAATAGCGATTCTATCATTGGAATTTAATGTTAAATCAACACCTGAAAACAGCTCCTTTGCTTCATAGGATTTTGAAATATCGCGAAGAACCAATAAAGGATTTTTAATTTTCCCTAATGAATTCTCGCAAAAAAATCTTGGAATTTCTATTTTATTTTTGTTCATATTTATTCATAAAAAAAACAGGGATTAAGTAATTAATACTATACAAAAGCCAAAAATATAGTCGTTTTCGGCTATTTGTAGACAATTATTTCCCTGCTAAATCGTCCTTGTATATTCTATTTCTATTGTTTGAACAAAACTTTTCATTATTATTCATATTACGCAAATTAAAAATTATGTCAATCTCAACAGGGTTGACATAAATTTTGAAAAAGAATATGATTAAAAAAGATGATAACTAAATAAAAATATGCTTACTAATTACATTTCTCAAAAATTAGCGATAGCTCGCTATAAAATTTTAGAAGATGGAACTTATTTTGGTGAAATTCCCGGACTTCAGGGCGTTTGGGCTTCGGAAAAAACTCTGGAAAAGTGCAGAATAACTCTTTGCGAGGTTTTAGAAGAATGGCTCATTCTAAAATTACAAGACGGAGATAAAATTCCGGAATTTTCAATTAAAATTAACCATAAAGTTAAACAAATATCTATACCTGTATATGCCTAAAAATATCTCATGGAGAAAATTAGTCCAAAATTTCAGAAAATTAGGCTTTGAAGGACCTTATAGTGGCGGTAGACATCAATTTATGAAAAAAGGTTCTCTTAAAATTCACATACCGTCTAAACATAAAAATAATATTAGCGTTGGATTAGTTAATGAAATTTTAAAACAAGCAGAAATAAGCAAGGAAGAATGGGACAACCTTTAACTCATAAAAAAAATTTGAGAAAATTCCTTTACCGAGAACTACTCTCGGATTTTTTTAAATTTTAATCTAATTGTTTTATGTAGTTTCTAAATGCTTTTTCTAATTTAACCATAATTTCAATCATTTTTTCTTGTATTTCATCCCATTTTTCTTTATTTTTTAATCCTATCTCTTCAAAATCTACAGAAATTCTTGAAGCCCTCCTGTTGTCAAGTCGTTCCCACTTTATCTTACTGCTAAACTCTTTTTCAATTTTATCTTTATGTTTAAATAATTTGTCGAAACGAATTTTATTGATATTTGGCTCTTCAAATTCTTTTCCTCTATCAAAGTATATCTCACAACTCGCATATTTGTTGGTAATAACATAACTATAACTAATACCTGATACGCCTGCACCTGTACTAATCCAATAACGTGCACTTGGCGAAGTATTTGCATGTAATTTTGTTTTTCCTTTAGCTTTATCTAAAAGTTGCGTCCAAAACTCTTTCATTAAAATATGTCGTTCAGCATATTCTTTTTTTTCCGCGCCTATTTGTTTTGATTCTCTACTTGGTCTCTTGATTATCGTAAATAAAGGCGCGGCTAAAGTTTGTGATTCTATTTTAATCGCCTCTATTTTTATCAAATAAAAAGAAATATCATCTGGGGTTGTTTCGTTCAGCCATTCAATCGCCTTGGTATGTTCTTCTGTTGGTTTGCTTGTTATCCATATGGCAGTATTGGCTTCAAGATTAGTCAAATAAGTAATAACTTTGCCGAGATGGTCGTGGTCTGTTTTTTCTAATTGATTTTCTATTATTACTTTTTTACCAAAATTATCCTCACCAAATAAGTCAACCTTAAATGGACCAACTTTTTCTTCTCTAGACTCTATAGATATGTCAATATCTAATACTTCGTTAAGGTATTCTATATTTTTTTCTAACCATCTTGTAAAATCTTTATCCTCTTTTTTCCAAAGTTCTCTTAAAGAAACTTTTTTTATTTTTCCAATTGATGTCATAATTATGTTATTTAGCGCGGCGTTCGCGCCATCTAATTCAAACCTATTGACAAAAATTTTGAGGTTGCTATAATGATTATAGAAACAAGGCATCGGGGACAAATCTCCGTGTGAGAAAGTTCTGATTTTTCAGGACTACCCGGTAACCTGACCACCCACAAGCTGGGTGGTTATTTTTTTACTGGCTAATTTATATAATTCTTTTGCTTTAGTATTGCTTGTGTCATTCCAATAAGCCCTAATCAAACCTGCATAAGCATCGGCTAACCTCAAACAAGGAAATGCTTTATCGTCACCGGTTCTTATTTTTTTAACTGAAATTCCGCGATTTCGTAAAATCTTTTTCAGTCGCAACGCATACCATTTTGGCTTTTTGCCATCTATAACTATTTTTCTAATTTTCCTCTCTATTAACAAGGATTTGAGCGCTTCTTCAAAACTATCTTCGCTAAAAGGATTTTTGATTATTGCTGCTTTAACTGAAAAATTTTCTTTGATTAGAGCCTTGATAAAATTAAATCTAATTTTCCAAATATGCCGTGGCCAATGAAAGCTCGTTATTTTCAACATTTTTTCTGTATTTAATATCGCCTTTTCAATATTTTCTATATCTTCAATCATAACATAAACCAATGCCACTGAAGACTGGCCGTCTTTTTTATGAACCCCTGATTCATCAATAAAAATTAACATAATTTTTATTATTTGCTACGGCGTTCGCGGCGTCTGATCCAGGCGACTAAAATTGGGCTTGCCAAGAACATTGAAGAATAGGTTCCGGCGGTAATACCGATAATGAGCGCTAGAGCAAAATATCTCAGGGTTTCACCGCCGAAAAAGAAAATAGCCATTAGAACAAATAAAGTGGTTAAAGAAGTATTAACGGAACGGGTAAGCGTCTGACGCAATGATATGTTCACGATTTGTTCTAATGAAGCGCTTTTTGTTTTTATTAAATTCTCCCTTACCCTATCAAACACAACAACAGTATTATTAACTGAATAGCCCAAAACAGTTAACAACGCTACAATAACCGGAATAGAAATTTCTACTCCTTGATATTTTCCTAAAATAGAGAAAACTCCCAAAGGAATTATCACATCATGCCCCAACGCAACTAATGTCGCAAGGCCGTACTGCCAACTTTTTATAGGTATATAGACCTTCCTAAAAGCAAAAGTAACATATAAGACAATAGCCAAAAGAGACAAAATAATAATAAATTTGGTTTTTTGTTTTAACTCCTCGCCAATAACCGGCCCGATCGATTCAAACCGCTGCTCTTCCAATTTATAATCCTCACCAAGTTTTTGAAGAACCTCCTGATGTTTGTCTTCGCTAAGCTCCTTCATTCTCAAAATTATTGTTCTTTCTTTGCTCGGCTGAATTACTATGTTTCCTAAATCAATTTCAGATAAAATTTCTTTTATTTCTTCAGTAGATGACCTTGTGTCTTGATATTCTATTTCCAAAATACTTCCACCAGTGAACTCAATACTCGGCTTCAAACCGAAAATCGCAAGACAAACCAAACTGCCTATTATCATAATAGATGAGAATATAAAATATACTTTACGGTATTTGAGAAAAGAAATGTTCATAAAAATTTCAAGGTTATAATTTTCAATTATCAATTTTCAATTATCAATCAATTATCAAATTCCAATTTTCAAACAAATTAATTAATTTTATTCATTGAAAATTGAAGAATTGAAAATTCATTGAAAATTGGTCATTGAAAATTGAAAATTTTAAGCCATGATTCGGGCATTGTCATATAACAATCTATGACCTTATTTCGGCAACTTATCTCCACAGCCATTGCCATTTTTCCCATCGCGTTCCTTCAAAGGTTTTCAAAAGATTTCGGGTAATAAAAATCGCGGAAAACATACTCACTAAAATTCCCAAACCCAAAGTTAAAGCAAACCCTTTAACAAAACTTGTCCCAAAAGCAAACAAAATTACTGCAACAATTAGAGTGGTTAAATTTCCATCTCTAATAGATGGCCAGGCGCGATTGAAACCATCTTTCACACTTTGGGAAAAACTTTTTCCATCTTTTAACTCCTCTCTAAGCCGAGAAAAAATTAAGATATTCGCGTCAATAGCCATACCTATGGATAAAATAAAACCGCCAATACCGGCTAAAGTCAAAGTCACCGGGATAAACTTAAAAAGAGACAAAATAATAATAATATAGATAAGCAAGGCAATGGAAGCCAAGACCCCGGGCAAGCGATAAAAAAGAATTATAAATAAAAGAACTGCTAAAAATCCAAACATCCCGGCTCTTAAAGATTCATCTAAAGAAACTTTTCCCAAGGTTGGGCCAATGGTTTGCTGGGAAATCAATTCTATGGGAACAGGCAAAGCGCCCGCGCTAAGGCCTCTTGCCAATTCCTTTGCTTCTTCTATTGTAAATTTGCCAGTGATTTGCGCTTTTCCTCCGGAAATTCTTTCGTTAACATTAGGAGCGGAAATAAGCATTCCGTCAATATAGATAGCCAAAGGTTTTCCAATGTTTTTCTCAGTTAATTTCTCAAAAATTTTGGAACCCTCATTATCAAATCTAAGTAAAATCAACGGCTCATAAGTTGTCTGGTCAAAATCCATTTCAGATTTTTTTAAAAATCTTCCTGTTAAATTAGTGGATTGGAAAGGATCTTCAAAAGCCAATTGCCAATTTTCAATAGTATTTTGTATTTCTTCTAAACTTTTCCCCTCTGCCATTTCTTTGTTCACTTTTTCTCTTTTAATAATGATTTCATTAAAGTTATCTTTCTGCTCCTTAAATTCTAAAAACGGGGTCTCGCCAATCATTTTAATTGCTTCTCCCGGGTCTTTTATCCCTGCTAATTCCACGATTAAACGGTGATGTCCCGGTATTTCCTGTGTCTGAACAAGCGGCTCCTGAACCCCGAATAAATTTACCCTCCGTTCAATCAAATCTCTTAACCCCTGTAAAGACGAATCATAATCCTCTTTCTCTATGTCAGACATATCTGCTTCGTATATCAGATGGGTGCCTCCTTGCAGGTCCAAGCCCAACTTAAATTCTCTCACTGGAAATTGAGGGATATTAGTTAATCGCTCTATATGTTCAATCGCATTTTTTTTAGCATTTACAATATCAGCCGCGTTGTTCCAATATCTCGGTTCAATAAAATTCCCGGCAAAAAACGCTAAAATAAAAATACTTAGAATAATTAGATATAATTTTCTCTTTCGCATGTTCTTATTAGTATTGTTCTTATTCTATGTTTTATACTAAAATTGTCAAATATTCATTTGCTGTATTCGTCAAGTGTTGCCCAGAGGATTTTTTGTTTATATCCGCTGGCAGGACTATCCTGCGAAGCCAAAATGGAAGGCCTTAAAATTTTCAGTTTTACTTTATCGTTCGGGGAATAATTCAAAATAATTTTTCTCAAAGAATTATCGTAAGTGATTTTTTGGTTATCAAATTCCAAAATTATATCTTGGTCTTCCAGTCCTGCTTTTTCCGCGGCTGAACCAATCACAACAGATGGTCCTCCTTGTTTTCCTGAAACAACCCAGACGCCATAATTAACAGGCAAATCATTTTCTTTTTGAACGCCCTCTCTAATTAAAATATAATGAATGCCTAAAAACGCTCTTTTTATCTTCCCATATTCTTTAACATTTTCTATATCTTTCTTGGCGTAATTTATCGGAATTGCAAATCCAATATTCTCCGCGCCTCCCTGGACCATTGCGGTATTTACTCCAATTACCTCGCCTCTTAAATTCAAAAGCGGCCCTCCTGAATTTCCTTTATTAATAGCAGCATCTGTTTGGATAACATCCTCAAGGGTTTCTGTGAGTCCCCCGCCAGACGCGGTAATAGTCCTGCCTAAACCAGAAATCACGCCAACTGAAACAGTGTTTCTAAACTCGCCCAAAGCGTTACCAATGGCTATCACGCTTTGTCCAATCTGTAAAGAAGAAGAATTCCCTAATTTCACAAATGGAAAATTTACTGTTTTTACCTTGCCATTTTCGTCCACGGTTTTTTTGGCTTCAATTTTCAAAAGCGCAATATCCTGAAAAGGATCCTTGTCCAGAACCTTAGCTGGAAATTTCTCGCCTTCATTAGTGAACACAGTATAATCCGCATCCTCATCCAAGACCACATGTTTATTTGTTAAAATCATTCCGTCCTCGGAAACAATAAAACCGCTACCGCCCCCGATTTCCTGCTTTTCCACGCCTTTCTGGCGATACTCTGGTATCTGAAACCCAAATGGCGAACCATTACCAAAAGGATCAATAAAATACTGTTCTATTATCGGCACATCTTTGGTAATAATAATGCTCACTACCGCGGGAGAAACCTCTTTCACTGCTTTAATAATTTTCTCTTCCTGGGTGGTCTGGGGAATGTATTCTTTTTCTGTTATTCTCTCTATAATTCTTTCGTTTTCAACAATCTGCGGCTCGGGCAACTCAATGTTTAATTCAGAAAAATATTCTTTTATCTCTAAATAAAAATAAGCGCCGGAAACAGCACCAGCAAAAAAACCAAAAAAAGAGGAAATTAACACAACTAAAATCAGGGCGCGAAATGTTTTACTCAAAGGTTTTTTAATCTTAGTCCTGCGAAGTTTTAATTTATTTAATTTTGGCAATTCGTACATAGATAGCATAATTTAATTTCTAATAGGATTTGGTTTTTTATTTAACAAATAATTCTATTGGATTTATCTTAAATTGAAGCATCTTTGAACTTTCTCTACCAGCATCACCACCTTTTTGATAGGAGTTTCTTTTGATTTCTGATATTTGTCCGCTAATCCTTTTTTTAATTAAGTCACAATAATTTTTTGAAATATCCATTGTAATATAATCTCTCTCTATTTTTTTTGCTACGGATGCTGTTGTTCCTGTTCCACCAAAAGGATCTAACACAATATCATTTTCATTAGAACTTGTTTTAATGATCCGCTCTAATAAACTCTCGGGCATTTGACAAGGATGATTACCTAGTCTTTCTTTAAAATTTCCGCAAATTCGTGAAAACTCCCATACATCGTCAGGTATCTTTCCAATCGGATTTGCTCTTTTGTCATTATAGATTAATTGTCTCGCCGACGGTATCCGTATAGATTTACTATTGAAAACGAATTTTTCTTTATTTTTTGTAAAATAAAGTATATGCGTATGAACACGATTAAACTTTTTGCGTTGATTTTGTCCAAAACTATAATACCAAATAATCCAATTTCTATAATAAAATCCTGTTTGTTTCAAAATTATATTTATTTCTGCTGCAAACTCATCACCAATAGCAATATAAATTGATCCTTCTTTTTTTAATATTCTAAATGCTTCTATTATCCATTTTTTAGACCAATCAAAATATTCTTTGTAATTACGTTTATCATTATAATTGTCGTATTTTAAGCCTATATTAAAAGGTGGATCAGCAAAAACTAAATCAATTGAATTGCTTGGCAATTCTTTCATTATCTCAATGCAATCGCCTAAATAAACTTTATTTAATTCCATATTTTGTCTTTAAGTTTATGGTAGCCTCTATTTTTATAAAAACGGATAAATTTTATATTTTTGGAAACAGGAAATTCATTTCTAATTTCCTCTATTAATATTTTGAGTAATTTATCGCCCAATATGTTACTATAAACTCCTCGTAATGCCCTCTCATACCAATCAATCAAATTTTTTTCTGTGATGATACTTTGTATTTTGGATTTCCAACCAATTTGATTTAATATAGAAACAATAACTTTTTCTTCTACTTCTTTACAAACAATGACTATTCTATCTGCCGAAATTGAATTCACGACATCTTCAGCTAATTTCTCATCTAACGATAAATGTTTTATTTGAATTACTAATCCAAAATTAGCCCACATATCCAGACCCCTATCTGCTGCATTTGTTACTCCCACTCTGTATATTTTTGCTGGTATTCTAAATTGTGGATTATCAACAGAAAGATTGATAATTTGTTTTGTAAAATCTTCAAATTCTTTAAGTATATTCAATTTTGTTTTATTCAAACTTACTTCTACTGTAATTTCTATTGTATCCACTAAAACCGAAAAAAGCGCATAAACAATAATTTCGTAAATTTTATCAATACTTCTTCTTAGTCCGGGTTCGTTCCAAAAAAAAGATAAAAAGGATGATAAATTAAATTTATTTTTATCATTTTTAACACAATACCCAAGCCCGATAGACATTTGAGAATATTTATCTAAAAATTTGCGGTATATATAGGATTCTACTATTCCATTCTTCTTTCTATTTTCTTTTCCCAAAATTGATAATATTTTAGTGGCTATATTTTTATTAAAAATATCATCTTGATATCTGGCAGAGGAGGCACTTATTCTCCCTAAAAATTGAATACATATTACATCTCGCCAACTTTTTGAAGCCGTTCTATAAGTTTCAATCTTGGAAAGATTTATATCTTTGGAAATTCTATCTCTATATAATATTTCTGCAATCTGAACGGGTTTATACATATGGACTCTAGATTTATTTATTACTTTATCTAAAGCGTTTTTTGCTTCTTGAATATTCATAATTTCCTTCACCTTAATACTACGCCAAAAATCAAAAATAGTAAAGAATATGTAATAAATAATTACATTTAATTCTTTTTTCTTGCCTTCTCGGTAACGTGGAAGCCCATATATTTTCCAAGCATTAATCGGGTTTGAGCGTCAATCGCGGGTATTGCGCCAAAAATTATTAAACTAATCGGCAAAAACAACCATTGAGTAAGCATAAACAAATTTTTCTTTTTGGGCCAGCAAAAAGGCCGTGAACGGATTAACAAACTGTTAATAATAACAAAGACAATTACTCCCAATAAAGCCACTTTCATTATATTTCCGGTAAGAGTAGATAAGCTATAAGAAAGCATAGTGCTTCTAAATTCCTCGCCCCCTAAAATTATAGGCAACCACCCTAAAAACAATATAAGTAAAGCATTGGTTGCCCATGCCCAACACCCTTCTATTAATAAAAACTCATAGTGAAATTTTTTCATAAAAGGCATCTTCTTGTTTTTCAAAAAACCAAATAAAAGATATGGAATTGCTTCGCTTCCCCAAGCCCAGCGCCTCTGCTGTTTATACTGGTTAATAACGGTTTGTTTCAGAGTGCTTGCGACACAGCTATCCTGCGAAATGGGATAATGTAAAGGAATTATTTCGTAATCCCCATCGTAAAATAAAAACGCTTTCCAAAAAACCCCTGCGTCCTCAGAAACCACATTGGTCTGCCAGAAATCCATTTCTACGAGCGCGTTAAAACTCATAGAATGAGAAGAATAGGTTACTATTTTTTCAGGCCGCTGCTGCTGTATCATCTGCCAAAAAACATTACAAGAAGAAACAACCCGTGAAAAAAACGGCGCTTCGTCCACATTATTCAAATACAAAGGAATGGGCTGAAAACTTGTACGCAAGGGGTTGGCAGAATTAAAATAATGGTGCGTAAGACAGAAAAAATATTTAGGATAAACTTGAGTATCAATGTCAAAACAGGAAACAATAACATTCTCATAAGGGATTTTCAAAGGGTCTATAATTTTCTCTTTCGCGCGACGCCCGGCCCAGGTTTCATTTGAACCTTTGCCCGCAAGCTCTCCCGATATATCTTTTGGATGGGATGTAATTAAAAATTTAGAAAATTTATTTCCAAACTCCTGCTCTATTTTTTTTGCCACTTGCCGCGCTTCCTCACCCGCTCTTTCTTCTATTGCCAAAACAACAAACATTTTTTCTTTTGGATATTCAGAATTTATTGTTGCCTGAAAACTCTCTCTCACCAAACCCAAACCTTCTTTATACATAACAAAAATAACTAAATGATAAACATCTTCCCAACCATATATTCGTTTCGTTTTCTTTTGCCAATCTATACTTAAATTTTTATTCATCTTTCTAAAAGCCGCAGTAAGGCAACTGGAAAAATAAATGGTTCTCAAAAGCCAATACACGCAAAAACCAATCATAAAAAGAGCAACCCAAACAGGACGAAACCAAGAAAGAAACACCATTGCCAGTAAAGTGGACCAAGCCAAAAAACCAGGCAAAATCTCAAAACCCCGATAAATCATTTTTTCTTTGCGATTTTTTATATCCGTTGCTTTCCCAACATCAATATAATATTTTTCATTCATTTATCCTATCCTATCATTTTTTACGCAAAAATGAAAATCCTAAACCTAATATTCTAAAAATTTTAATTTTTGTTTTTGATGAAAATGCCAGGTAATATAACCCAAAATCAGATAAGAAATTAAAAGTCCTATCCAGGAAATTTCTAAACCCACAGATGCCCATGAAAATGACGCAAACCAACTTACCGTTTCTATTATATAACTTAATAATAGCCAACAAGGCAAAGAAAAAAACCATGCCAAAAATGGCGAAATTATTCCAACTAAAGCAAATAAAAACCCAAAACCAAGCACAAAAGGCAGAACAGGCACAATTAAGATATTAGCAAAAACAGCCACTAAAGACACATAACCAAAATTGTAAATTAAAATTGGCAGAGTAAAAACCTGCGCGGCCAAAGTCATTGCGAGAATATCTCTTAAAAAATTTGCGCCGCTATTGCGCGCAAAAACAGGGTTTAGCCAATTTTGAAAAACAGGCATCAGATAAATTATGCCCATCATTGCTAAAAATGAAAGTTGAAAACCCACATCAAATTTCAAAAGCAAAGGATTAAAAGCTAACATTATTGCAGCGGCAAAAACAATCGCGCGGGAAGAAGTATTCATTCTACCTAAATACTGGGCAAAAATTAAAAGACTGCCCATAATTCCTGCGCGGATTGCTGATGGCTGTAAACCAGTCATAACAATAAAAAAAATAATAATACCTAATGTTAAACAAAGTGCGTGCTGCCTCCATAAACCCAGACCAATCAATAAGGTCATTAAAATAATGGTTAAGATAGCCACATGCATTCCGGAAACAGCAGTTATATGTCTTACTCCTGCGCGGCTCCATTGATCTTTCAATTCCTGAGAAATTCTGCTTTTATCCCCTAAAATCATTGCTCCTAAAATTGAAGACTGAGGCGGGGAAAGATTCTGCCCGATTGTGTGCCTTAACTTATCTTTGAATCCCAAAATCTTAACATAACTCAAAGAGAGCCGAGACCCGTTCTCGTCCGCGCGCGGACGAGAACGGGTCTCGGCAAAACTCACTATCGCTGGATAATACATTACTGAATAAATTCCATCTTTTGCCAAATAATCTTTATAGTTAAAATCTTCAAATTCAATCGGCGTTTTTAGTTCACCTGTAATTTTTAATTCATCTCCATATTGATATTCAGGATATTTCCCAGTGGTTACTAAAATTTTTCCTAAATTTTCTTTTACATCTACGGTTAATTTTGTGTTTGTTTTTCTGATGTCTGGTTCAGAAATCACTCTTCCAATTAAAGTAATTTCCTGTTCTGTGTCATTGATTATTGATAACTGATTATTGATAATTGATAATTCCGCGCGCTGATGGCAAAAAATTCCAGATGCAAATAAAATCAAACAAAATCCCACAATAACTAATTTTTTGCTTGCCCCATAGGAAGCCGAAGGCTTTCCTTCGGGGTTTTTCCAAAACACTGAAATTAGCAAAATTCCTGAAATTATTAATATTAAAACTGGGCTAAAATTTACCCCGCCCTTACATGTAAGGGCGGGGTTAAAAAAGGAACTAATAAAAATTCCTATAATAAAAGACAAACAAAGATATAAAAAAATTTTAGATGGCGTCATTTATCTTAATGCGCAGGTTTTGAATTTTGGTCTAATTTCTTTAACAATTTTTTCAATCTTTTCTCTTCCTAAAACCGGTAAATCAAGAATTTTAGAATCTAAAACCTGTTTTTGAGTATTAAATTCCTGAAGGAAATAATTTGTCTCTTTATCCCCTATCCAGCCGGCAATTTCCAATATGTTTTGTCTTGTTAAACCCGGAGCCACGGTTGTCCTGAATTCAAAATCAACCTTTCCTTGCCGTAAAATTTCAATACTTTTTTCAATCTTTTTCAAATCAGATTTCTTTCCTGAATAAAATCCATATTTCTTTCTTGTGGCTTTTATATCCATTGCCGTATAATCAATCAATTGAGCATCAATCAATTTTTGAAGCATCTTCGGGTTTGACCCATTGGTGTCTAATTTCACTAAAAAACCAAAATTTTTTATTTTTTTACAAAATTCCGGCAAATCCTGATGAATACTTGGTTCTCCGCCACAAATACAAACGCCTTCCAAAAGTCCTTTTCTTTCTTCCAAAAAATCAAAAAAATCTTTTTCTAAAATCAGTTCTTGTTCTTTTATTTTTTCCGGCAAAACCAATTCCGAGGAATAACAAAAAGGACAACGAAAATTGCACCCAATAGTAAAAACCGTGCAAGCAAGCTTGCCCGGATAATCAATTAAAGTTGTTTTTTGAAGCCCACCCAACAACATAAAATAAAAAAGTTTTAGGTTTTACTTAATCGTGAATCCGTTGGAGAATCTAATTTTCAAAAATTGGCTTACGATTATTTTCCTATTATCTTTTTTCACTAATTTCTGTACAAATATTATTCTTGCATTCACAGCCATAAAAAGGAGCGGGACTAATTAATATATTTGGCAAAGATGCCTTATATTTTTTATAGTATAAATCCTGTAAACAACGAATTTCCTTAATAACCTCTCCTTTGTTCACGCAAAACGGATAAGCCCCATTTGTCTGTATTAATCGTAGCAATTCTACTGTCTTGCAATCTCCGTCAAATAAACAACTCTTATCCAATTTTTTTATTTTGTCGCTGATTTTTTTATTTAATTCTTCGCGAGATATTTCATCTTTCTTCCTCTCCTCTATCGGCTGATATTCATTCCAAATCCAAAATCCACCAACTAAAATAATTCCAACCATTAAAATTCCAATTAAAATTTTTATTTTTGTGGTCATAAAAATTTTTAAATTAAAATGACTTTTAATCAACTTGTGGTTTTACAATTTCACAACGGTAGTTCTTAAAAATATCTTCAAATAATTTCTTTTTTCGCTCTAAGAAAATATTAGTATTTTTATACAAATAGTTGTAAATTATCTTAAGCTGATTAATCCCTCCATATCTTACTCTATTTATACTTTTCCCTGGATAGTTAATAGAAGTAATCGGAAGTCCTAACACTGCCAACCGAGATTGAACAGCAGAAACAAATTCTTTATTTCCTTCAATATTAAATTCTCCTCCATAAAAAATATATTTTCGCCCAGATTTTTTACGAGTGACTCGTCTGGCTCTATTTATACATCCATCAGCGTCAAACGCTCCTCTAATAAAATGTCTTTCAAGCGATTTTGGGATGTCGGGAAATCTTACAGTAAAAGTTTTACGCGGAGTTATGTGATATTGAGCTAAATCGGTTACCATCTTCAATGAACGAAAATATACCTCTAAACTATTAGTATTTTTATGATAGTAATCTTTCCCAGTCCATTTTACTGCTTTTTTAAATTTTTTAAGATATTTTTTATCTTTTATGGCAAGAGGAAGTCGTACTTTATTTTCGGTTATTGAGCCATCTCCACTTAAAAATCCAAGCCAATATGCTTTTTCCTCATTATTTATTTTTTCAAAAAATAATTCATCTAAGTTATATTTTCTGTGAAGCAAACTACTTCTTAGTTTATATTCTAATGTTCTTTTCTTCCCTTTATTACAGCAATTTCTACACTTGTAAAGAATAACTCTTTTTGTAAACCAACCTTTTCTTACGAGGTTTATTTTGCCACACATCGTACATTTAACAGGAATTTTTCTCATCATTCCTCCTTTCCAAAAATTAGACTTCTCGCCAGCATTCCAAGGTTGCGGTTTTCCTTTTAATGTCTCGCTTATTTTCCTTTTATGCTCTTCTGTTGGCTTATATTTACCTAATAATGGCATATTTATTGTTTAATCTTAAATTCCTTTCTTTCTTGGAACTCGCGAATTTTCCCGGAATTCCATTGTTGCACGGGTCTTATGTAGCCGACCACTCTGGAATAAACTTCGCAGGGTTGTTTAATAACGCATTTTGGGCAATAAAAATGTTCGCCAGATATATAACCATGATGAGGGCAAATGGAAAAAGTAGGCGTGATGGTAATATAGGGAATATGAAACTTTTCAAAAATTTTTCTAACCAAATTTTTAACAGTTTGAACATCAGAAACTTTTTCTCCTAAAAGTGTATGAAAAACGCTGCCTCCGGTATACTTGCAAGTTATTTCATCTTGAAGCTTTAGAGCCTCAAAAACATCATCAGTAAAATTAACAGGTAATTGGCTTGAATTTGTATAATATGGCGTTTTTTTTGTTCCAGCAGTAATTATATCCGGATATTTCTGTTTATCTTTTTGAGCTAATCTGAAAGCCGTAGATTCAGCCGGGGTTTGTTCTAAATTATAGATATTTCCAGTATCTTTTTGATATCTAACTAATTTTTCTCTCATAAAATCCATAATTTCTAAAGAAAATTTTCTGCCTTGCCGGGAACCAATATCTTCACCGATAAAATTCAAAAGCGCTTCATTCATTCCCACTAAACCAATGGTTGAAAAGTGATTAGAATAATAAGCGTTCCTTGCTTTTTTAATCCCTGATAAATAATATCTCGAGTATGGATATAAACCTTTTTCAATTAAGTTTTCTATGGCTTTTCTTTTTATTTCCAAACTTTCTTTTGCCAAATCCATTAATTTCGCTAACTGTTCAAAGAACTCTTTTTTGGTCTTGGATAAATAACCAATTTTAGGAAGATTAATTGTAACTACTCCCAATGAACCGGTTAAACTTCCTGAACCAAAAAGCCCTCCACCGCCTCTATTGGCAAGCTCTTTCAGATCTAACCTGAGCCGACAACACATACTGCGCACATCAGAGGGTTTCATCTCCGAGTTAATATAATTGGCAAAATAATTAATGCCATATTTTGCTGATGCCTCAAAAATTCCTTCAAAAGCCGGCTCATCCCAGGGAAAATCTTTAGTAATATTTATAGTTGGAATAGGAAAAGAAAAAGGCCTATCACTTTTATCTCCTTCCATATAAACTTCATAAAGAGCTTTATTGAAAATCTTCATCTCTTCTTCAAATTCGCCATATGTTTCTTTTTGCGGCTTGCCGCCGATAATCACCGGCTGATTGGCAAAAACAGATGAAGGTTTGAGGTCTAAAGTGATATTGGAAAAAGGATTTTGAAATCCTACCCTGGTAGGCACAGACATATCGAATAAAAATTCCTGAAGCCCTTGCTTTACCTGCTGATAGTTTAAGTTGTCATAGCGAATAAAGGGCGCGAGCAAAGTATCAAAATTAGAAAAAGCAACTGCGCCAGCGACTTCTCCTTGGATAGTAAATAGAAAATTCACTATCTGGCCTAATGCTACTCTAAAATGTTTTGCCGGCTTTGATTCTACTTTCCCTGAAACTCCGCCAAAACCCTTTAACAATAAATCATAAAGATCCCAGCCCGCGCAATAAGGGCCTAAAGTGCCTAAATCATGAATATGAAAATCTCCATTCTCGTTGACTTCTCTGATTTCTTTAGGATAAATTTTATTTAACCAGTATTTTTTAACAATATAGGAAATACCATATTGATTTAATCCCTGCAAAGAGAAAGCCATATTAGCGTTTTCCTGGACTTCCCAATCCAATTTTCCTAAATACTGGTCAATTCGGTCCACTGCCTCTTCGCTCACTTTCACCGCCTCCCTGATTTTTCTTCTCTGTTCACGATATAAAATATATGACTTGGCTGTTTCAACTAAATTTTCCAGAATTAAAACCTCTTCAATAATGTCCTGAATTTGCTCTACATTGGGAATATCTCCATTCTTAAATCTTCTATTCAACAACTCAACTACTTTTTCCGTAATCTTCTTGGAATGGATGCCGTCGCCTTCATTAGCAGAAGTGATCGCCTTAAAAACAGCGTTCTTAATTCTGCTTTGGTCAAATTCAATAGTAATCCCATCCCGATTTTTTATCTTGGTAATTTTGCTCTCCATAAAAAAATATAATCCGAATGCTGCGAACTGGTATCCGAATTACATTACTTTATTTTACTCCAATAAAAAAGCGGCGTCAAATAAAAAAGCAGAAAACCTTGCATATGTAAGGTTTTCTGCCGACTATGAACAGAGCCAAGCACTTTCAAAAGAAAATACTCAGTCACACTCACTATCAACATATTAACAAATTAAAAACAAATTGTCAACCCTCTGTACTATAAATGATTTTTAGTGACCTTTTTCCCTAATCTTACCATGTTTTGGCATCTTAGGGGTGTCACAAATGTATCTCATCTTACTCAGCCAAAATTTTTTATTTCACAATACTTCCTGCCGGCACTTCTTTCTCTGGTAACAATAAAATCGGTTTTCCATCCACATCTGCTGCCAAAACCATACCCTGGCTTTTTACTCCTTGAAATTCTTTTGGCTCCAAATTAACCAAAATCGGAAGACTCTTTCCAATAAAATAATTTGGCTCAAAAAATTCTGCCATTCCTACGATAATTTGTCTTTTTTCTTTTCCTAAATCAACCTCTAATTTTATCAATTTATCACTTCCCTTAACTTTTTCTGCCATTAAAATTTTTCCAATTCTTATTTCTAATTTTTTGAAATCTTCAAAAGTAATCATTGATTTAATTATTATTTGGAAATGGGCTATTTCTGAATTCCCAATTTTTTATGAAATGTGAATATTTTTTCTCAAATTCTAAATAATCTTTCTTCAAAAGTAAAATTAAAATTATCTCTGGATAAAATTTTCTAAATTTTCTATCTCTTATTTTAGAATATCTCCAAAGGAAATTTTTAACCTCAATATAAATATTATATTCTGGTAGATAAAAATCTGGAGTATATGTCTGCGAAACTAAATCAAAAATTTTTGCTTGATGTATCCATTTAACTCCCAGAAGGTTAAACAATCTAGCAATATTTGCTTCCCAACGACTATAAAAATAAATATTTTTATCAATATCTTTTCGTACCCCTGCTTTTCCTCTGGCTGCTTTTGGTGATGTTGGTCTTCCTCCTATTACTTCCATTGTACATTTATTGCTACAAAATTTTCTATTACGCATCCACTTTTCTTTCAAAAATACTTTTCCACAACGAGGATTAGCACATATAATTTTTATTCTTGGTACTTTTATAGTTCCTTTATAAGGATTTTTTCTTCCTTTTAATGCTTCGGCTATTTTTAATTTTATCTCATTGGGCCAATAACCTCTTTTTATATTATTAACTTTTGCGGCGCAGCTTCGGCTGCAATAAATCTTTGAATTACTTGGAATAACTTCAAAAATTTTACTACATCCTTTTCTACCGCATATTCTTTTTTCTCTTTTGCGACGAAAATCAAAAACTCCTTTTTTCCAATTTTCCCTTGTCAATGCGCTTTGTTTCTCTTTATATTCTTTAGAATTATAAAAATTGTATCTCATTTGATTGAGCTGGAGGCGAGAATCGGACTCACGTCGATGGTTTACAAAACCACTGCTTTGCCACTAAGCTACTCCAGCGCTTTTTTGTGTTTTCGCTTGCGAGTTTTGAATTTTGAATTTTTGATTTTTTTAATCTCCTGCCAATAATTATCTCTGTCCCTGTGAATAAAAGGCGAGTCATTTTTGACTCTTTCTTTTTGGCGCAATTTCTCTAAGGAATTACTAACTTTATTCTCAATTTTTAGCGCTAAAATACGAACTCGCAAAAGCATTTTCTGTAAAAAATTCTTGAAAGTAAATTCCTGAAATGGATTTATTGTAGCGAATTTTTCTTTTGCTTTCAAAAATAAACTCTCCTGCTTTTCTTCCAAAGCCGGCAAAGTAACTAAAACCGGAATCTTGCGAAATATAATAACCGCTATACCAGAAACACTGCCAATGAAAATTATTAAAGCAATTAGTTCTACCATATTATATCTCGTGTCTCGCAAATCTCTTTACTATTATATTCTCGCCTAACTTGGCGATATTCTCGTCAATCAAATCCTTTATAGTCTTTGTATCGTCTTTTACCCAGGGCTGCGACATTAGTAAAATTTCCTGCTTGTATTTCTTTAATTTTCCTTCAATAATCTGGTTAATAATTTCCTTGGGTTTGCCTGAATCCTTAAATTGTTCCTGATAAATTTTTTTCTCTCCATCTAAAAAATTTTCCGGAACATTTTCCTCTTTTACAAATAATGGCTTTGAAGCAGCAATTTGCAGACAAATCTCATGAGCCAATTTTTGAAACTGCTCTGATTTTGCCACAAAATCGGTTTCGCATCTAATTTCCAAAAGCACCCCAAGTTTTTTATTAGGATGAATATATGTTTCAATAATCCCCTGCGCCACATCTCTGTCTGTTTTCTTCCCAGCCAAATCCTTTCCCCATTTTCTTAAAATCTCTTTTGCTTTTTCAATATCGCCTTGCGTTTCTTCTAACGCCTTTTTACACTCTGTAATTGAAACATCAGTCTCCCCTCTAAGTTGTTTGACTAATTTTATATCAACCATAATATGAAAAAATAATGAACAAGAAAAGTAATTTTAATTGACAATGAAGCGAGGCAATAAGTCCCTCAAAGTAGTCTTCGGAGGCGGCTGGGCATGGTCTCCGAGCGAAGCGAGGAGCCAGCCGCCGAGAACACAGACCCCAAAATCCCGCTGGGGATTTTGAGGGTCGGTACCTTGAGGACTTCGTTGCCGAGCGAAATTCCTAAAAATTACTTTCCGAGCGCATTACTTTGCTTTCGCTTTTTGAATCACATCTTTAACCTTTTCCAAAATGTATTTTACCGACGAAATAGCGTCATCATTTGCTGGTATAGGATAATCAACTAAGGTTGGGTCCACATTAGTATCGGAAATCGCAATTATTTTTATGCCTTTCATTTTTGCCTCTTTCACCGCCAAATCGTCCTTTCTAATATCTAAAATCAAAAGCGCGTCCGGCAACTGCTTCAAATCTTTAAGCCCCTCAAATTTTATTTTCAGTTTTCCAAATTCTTTATTTATTTTTATCCGCTCTTTTTTGGTATATTTTTCCAAACCGCCTTCTTCTTTTTTCTTTTCCATATCTTTGAAATATTCTATTCTTTTTGAAATAACCCCAAAATTAGTGAGAGTTCCGCCCAGCCAACGTTCGCAGATATAAGGCAAACCGCAGTCCTCGGCTATATCCTTTGCCAATTCTTTTACTTGAATTTTTGTTCCCACTAAAAGCAATGTTTTATCTTGAGAAACAATCTCCTGAATAAATTTTAACGCGTCCTGCAATTTTTCCGCTGTCTTTTCTAAATCAATAATATGAACCGTGTTTCTGGTGCCTGCCAAATATGGCTCCATTTTAGGATGCAGCCGAGTAGTCCGATGACCAAAATTAACTCCTGCTTTTTCCATCGCCTCTATACTAACCCCAAAATCAGTTTCTTTTACAGAAACTTTTTCTTTTTCCTTTTTTTCTTCTTTTACTTCTTTTTCCTTTACTTTTTCTTCCTTTAATTCTTTCATAACAACTCCACTATATCACAACCCAAAAAAACAATCAATAGTTCTTCTATGGGGTTGATTTTTTGAAAAGTTTTTGCTAATATGAATTTGAAATGAAAAAAGATATTCATCCAAAATATTATCCAGAAGCAACGGTGCGCTGCGCGTGCGGCAATGCTTTTAAGGTTGGGTCCACAATGGAACTCATTGAGGTTGAAATTTGTTCAAAATGCCATCCTTTTTATACAGGAAAAGAAAAAATAGTTGATACTATGGGGAGGGTTGATAAATTCAGAAAACGGCTGGCAAAGAAAAAAAAACGACCAAACACGTAACTTGTTACGTGTTTGGTCGCCCTGAGCGGTAGCGAAGGGTCTCTCGCGAATGCGAGGAATATCTTAAACAAGTTAAGAGATTCCTCGCTAACGCTCGGAATGACAATATATACTTCAGAATGACAAACACTATGGAACAGCAATCTGTTATTATGGAAATTCGGGCAGGAACCGGCGGCGAAGAAGCCGCTCTTTTTGCTTCTGATTTATTCAGAATGTATTCAAGGTACGCAGAACAACAGGGCTGGCGACAAAAAATTTTAGACCTACATTCTTCGGAATTGGGCGGCGTCAAACAAATAATTTTTACATTAAGCAATGGCGATGTTTTTTCACAAATGAAATACGAAGGGGGCGTCCATCGTGTCCAAAGAATTCCCAAAACAGAAAAAATGGGAAGGGTTCATACTTCCACTGCCACAGTTGCGGTTTTATTAAAACCAAAAAAAACAGAATCCAAAATAAATCCCGGTGAATTAAGAATTGATTTCTATCGCGCTTCAGGACCAGGTGGCCAGTATGTCAACAAAAGAGAAACCGCTGTCCGCGTCACTCACCTACCAAGCGGCATTGTCGTTACTTCTCAAACCGAAAGAAACCAATTAGAAAATAAAGAAAGCGCCATAGCAATTTTGGAGGCGCGACTCTTAGAAAAAAGACAAAGAGAGGATGAAGAAAAAACCGGAGGAGATAGAAAAACCCAAATTCGCGGCGCGCTCAGGGCGGAAAAAATCCGAACATATAATTTTCCTCAAGATCGGCTTACTGACCACCGCATCAACAAAAAATGGCACAAGCTTGAAGAAATAATGGACGGAAAACTTGATAAAGTTCTCTTTGCGCTTGAGAAAACAAATTAGTCAAAAACGCCTTCATCAATGTAACCCTGATATTTGGAGGCGTTTTTCATTACTTTTGACCGATACCCTTTACCTCCTGCCTTTTTACAACGAGATGTCATACACGGACTTCCGCATAAATATGCTGTCACGGCGCCTATCTCTGTCTTAAGTTTTTTATTGCCAGCGCCAAAATCCTGCAAATAAAGTCCCATTGCCAAGAAAGCGTCCTTAATACGCCAAGGATTAGCTGGAATTTCTCCAGTAATTATCTCTACTTTCTGTTTGTATCCATAACTCAATCCTTTGCCAAGCCATGTATTTGGCATAAACTGCGCTGGACCCATTGCTCCTCCCCATTGAACTTTTCCTCCATTTATATAACAGGAGATAGGGGTAGTGTTTATATCAAGCCCTAATTCTTTAGTAATTTTTTCAAAAGAACCCCATTGCGACTCTCTCATCACTTTTTTATAAGTTAATTTAGGATGTCGGCAGCCAGAGCGCGAATCGCAGTTACACTGGCCAACATTTTGGCCAATAGCCGACTCTTGTTTTAATAATCCAAGTAGAAGAGCCGGCCTGATTCCAGTTATGGTTTCTATATAAACGGCAAGTTCATACGCCTCTTCTAAACTCGGAGCGTCTGTTTCCGGAATCTGCGCTAATTTAAAAATTCTCTGTCTAATTTCTTTCGCCTTTTCCTGCGTTTCTTTCAAATGCTTCTGATATAATGCCTCCTCTCCCTTGGTTTTTTTCAAAAGCCAATCTTTTCCCTCTTTTGTTTTCTGGCTCTCTTTCTTCTGAAGGGTCTGGGCAAAAACCACATTTTCTAAATCCCCTTTTTCCTTGTCCAAAGAGCCCTCTTGAACTTCCAAATAGGATTTTAAGTCTTTAATATTTTTAACCTCTTCTTTAATTTCATTATTCAAAATTTCTAATGCCGCTAAATTATCAAAAAAATCAGAAAGTTTTTCTTCAACAAGCAATATCTCAATAACCCCTTTTTGGTCCTCTTCGTAAATTTCCCTTAAAATATTACCTAATCCTGCTTTGGAATCTTCTATTTCAAACGATGTATCCTTAATAGAGGACTGGGTGTCTTTAATCTGAACGCCAATATCTTTTATTACTATATTGTTTTGAGAAATCTGTTTATCTAAACTTTTAATTTTCTTCTTTAACCCCTGTATTTTATTTTGAAGGGTCTTCTTCTCCTTGCTTGTCTCCTTAATATCCCCTTCTATATTTGAAATTTCTTTTTCATAATATTTCTCGCATTTTTCCAACAAAAGTTTATAATTTTCTTCTGTCAGGTTTTTTTCCGCTTCTTCAATCTTTTCACAAATTTCTTCCAAGTTTTCCTTGGCAAAAAGAAAAAAGCTCGGCAATACTAAAACCGAGAAAAAAACAAACAATAAAATTAGTCTTTGGATTTTAGATTTTGTCATTTGGATTTTTTTTCATCCTCTGCCTTTTCTTCTTTTTTCTCTTCTTTTTCCTTTTCTCCTGCTTTTTCTACTTCTTCCACTTTTTCCTCAACTGGCTTTTCTAATTCTTCTTCTACTTTCTGTGGAGCAAAAACTGAAACTACAACTTCGTCCATATCCTTCAAAATTTTTACACCTTCCAGGACTTTTAAGTCCTTAACTAAAATACTATCCTCAAAGGTCTTTAAGTTTTCAATGTCCACTTTTATACTGTGAGGAAGATTTTGTGGAAGAGCCTTTACTTCTATTTCTTTAATATTTTTAACTAAAGTGCCTCTTAATTCTTTTTCTGCTGGCGCGCTGCCTATAAATTCCAAAGGAATTTCCGCCTCGGTTTCTTTTTCCAAATCCGGCTGATAAAAATCAATATGAATAAAATCACCGCTAATGGGATGTTTCTGCGTACTATGGACTAAAGCAGTAAATTTCTTGCCGTGTTCAACCTCTAAAGAAATTAAGGAACTTGCTCCGGCTTCTTTGTAAATTTTCTCAAATTCTTTTATGTTTATTTGTAAAGATAAATTTTTAATTTTTGGCCCATATAAAACCACAGGTAAAAAACTCTCTTGCCGAAGAATTCTTGGTTTTTTATTTTCCCTAATTTTTACTGCGAGTGAAAGCATATTTCAATTTTCAATTCGGATGCACTCCATTGGGCAGGCGCTCGCGGCTTCTTTCACGCAATCATCTATTTCCGCGGTTTCCATTTCTTCATTATCGCTTTTTGTTTGCGAACCTTTTAGGTGGGCTTTGCTATCTTTTATTTCAAAAAATTTGGGACACAATACCTGACAGGAGCCACACCCAATACATTTTGATTTTTCTAAAATTATTTTCGCCATATATTTAATTCTATCTCAACACTTTAATTTAGTCAAACCCCACACCTAATAAGGACAAGGTGCTGAAGGCACCTAATTGACGAAGTCAGTCCTTATTAGGTGTGGGGTCAAACCCCCTATTTTTTTTCAATCTTTTGGCATTCTTCTTTGTAATCGCAATAGTCGCAACGCCAGGGTTCAATATCAATAGGGATTGGAGGAACAATATTTTTATCAATTTGTTCTTTTAATTCCTTAAATTTTTTAAGCGCTTCCTGGATTAAAAAAGGGTCGTATTTTATTGCGAATTCTTTCAAATTTTGCTTGTCTTTGTCTTCGTATAATAAAATTCCGTCTGGAATTTTGAAAAAATGCATATAAAGCTGAACCTGTTTCATATGGTCCGGCTCTGGTTCTTGTAGTTTCGCAAATTTGTAACTGCCAATGCTTTTTATTTCAAGCACGCAAGGTTTTCCTTCAATATCAATTATAGCGTCTGCCCTGCCTGAAATAATTTCTTGAGCAGGAATTTTTAATTCTGTTGCCCTTACAATTCCTAAACCAAATAAAACACTCATAATGCGCATATGAGTGTAGTCGCCATTATCAAAAATCCGCAAAACCCTTGGCTCCGGCTTTTTTTTGGGAATTTTTTTAAACTTAAAATAAACCGCACGGGGACATTTGCCCGCGTCAGTAATATAAAAATGTTCCTGGTCCCGTTCCTTAAAACTATCAATATAAAATTGGTCAATACGTTCTGAAAGCATATTATCTTTTTGCCCACTGAAGTGATAAATGATACCACTTCAGACAAATTATCTCTCTACGGCTAAATAAATACGAATTAGAATAAATCGGTTTCTAAGTGAATCATATTTTATTTCTGTTCAATTGTCAAAGAGCGTCATTTTATCTCCAATTTTTAACTTTATCAAACAACATTAAAACCAATGCCTTAATTTCTGTTTTGGCTTTTTTATCTCTTCGCATTAGAAGATAATCATCTCGGGTAATTCTATAAGTTTTTGTTTTTGATTTATCTGCAATTTTCATATCACTTTCATTATATCAAACCAAAAGACCTTGTCAAGAGAGGTAGAATTACCCTTAAAAACGAGCAGTAATCCACACCCCCTAAACCTCATTCATAATCTTTTGGTGCGTCTCTTTCACCTTTCTTATTTCCACTTTTGTATAAAATTTCAAAGTAGTGCGCGGCGATTTATGCCGGGCAAGATATTGGACTTCTTTTATCGTCGCCCCTTTATCTAATAATAAAGAACAAAAACTTCTTCTAAAACAATGATGAGTGATTTGTTTCGTAAATCCAAAGTCCTTTCTATATTTTAGCAAACGCTTTCTGGCTACACAAGACGATAACCTTGTAATGTTTTGCGGATTATAAGTAATAAATAATGCCTGATAGCTGTCTCCTCGTGTAGCCAAATATTTCTTAAGCCAAAATAAACTTCTTTCCGAGAAATAAAGCCATCTTTCATTTTCTCCTTTTGCCCCTTTAATTTTTACTTCTTTACTTTCTAAATCAATGTCGTTTTTATTAAGAAATAAAATCTCTGAAATTCTTGCTCCGGTAGAAAAAAGTAATTCGTATAATGTGCGATCCCGTAATCC
>DAOWLG010000013.1 GCA_030643485.1 Candidatus Nealsoniibacteriota bacterium
CCGACGTTACGTCAAAGTGGTTGAATGCGACGGAATATATAGATCCTCTATGAATTACGAAATACAAAAAGGACGCATTTCGTAATTCATAGATAGACCCCAATTTTTAGCAAAATACTATTTTGCTAAAAATTGAAGGTATAAAGTACCACGGGTTCACCCGTGAGTCTCTATGAAAAATAAACTTCCAAAAAGTATTCGAAAATATATTCGCAGGGAGAAAGCTCGGATCCGCCGGGAGATTTTTGATATAGAAGAACAAAAAAAGCAGATAAAAGAACTAATTGAAAGAAATTGTAAAAAATCCTCGCTCTCAAAAACTGCCAAACCGAAATAATAATGTTATAGTGGAGTTATTTAGGAATGCCATACCGTTGTGTCATAGTATTTTTTAGATTAGAGGTCAAATTTAGGAGAATAGGGCGAAATTCTATTTGCACATTGAAAGTCTCTATGGTACAATAAGGCAATGGATAAATTAAAATTAAAAGAAAAAGCCACAAAGCTTAGAGAGAAAGGAAAAACATATTTAGAAATCCAAAAAATTTTGAAAGTGCTGATTCCCAAAAGCACGCTTTCTTATTGGTGCCACAGCATTCCTTTACCATTAGACTACCAAAGAAGAATCCAAGATTATAATAAATTTAATTTAAGCAAGGCAAGAAAAATCGCTTTAGGAGTTATTAAAGCCAAAAGAGAGAAATATTTGCAATCAGTTGCTGGTCGAAATAAACATCTTGTGACGGCATTGAAAAATAAGGATACTGCAAAAATCGTTCTCGCAGTGCTTTATTTAGGCGAAGGAGCAAAAAATTATAAAAGAGGTTCAATAATGTTTGGTAACTCCGATCCATTTATTATAAATTTATTTTTGTATTTATTAAGGTATTGTTATGATATTGATGAGAGTAAATTTCGTTGTACGCTTCTGTGTCGAGCAGACCAAAATATTAAGAAGTTAGAAAAATTTTGGTCTCAAATCACGAAAATCCCTTCGTCACGATTTTATAAAGCTAGAATTGATCCTAGAACTATAGGTAAGCCGTCTAAGAAATTGGATTATAAAGGAGTTTGTAAGATAGACTATTTTTCTGCTGATTTATTTATAGAATTGATGATGATCCCAAAGATAATTTATAAGAATAATAAGGGCTCATGGCGCAGTTGGTAGCGCGCATCCGTGGCACGGATGAGGTCGGGAGTTCGAATCTCCCTGGGTCCACAAATTATTCAAGAAAAAAATCGGAAATTTTTTAAGTTTTTAGCTTTTTAAAATGAAAATAACAAAAACATTATTTTATAAAGATTCTTATCTGAAAGCACATCAAACAAAAGTTATTAAAATTGAAGGAAATAGAATTTTACTGGAAGAAACTATATTTTTTCCTCAAACTTCAACGGAGCCGGGAGATATAGGAAAAATAAATGACCGCAAAATTGTGGGATTAAAAAAAGAAGGTGAAGAAATATGGCATATATTAAACAAACCTTCTGTGTTTAATGAAGGAGACACAGTAAACTTACAGCTTGATTGGGACAAAAGATACAATATGATGAAACTTCATTCAGCTCTTCATCTTTTGGCAGGCGTATTTGATGCTCGATTTAAAGAAAGAGCCGTAGCAGGAGCAGTAAAGTCAAATTTAGCTTATTTAGTTTTTAAACACGAGTTGCTTGATGAAACAATTCAAAAAGCGTTAGACCAAGCAAACAAAGATATTGAAGAAGAGTTGGAAATCAAAACTTACGAAGATAAAAAAAGAAAAGGATTTAGGTGGTGTCAAGTTGGGAATTATATCCCAATTCCATGCGGCGGTGTGCATATAAAGAACACAAAAGAAATAGGCAAACTGGCTTTGAAAGAGAAAACAACAGAAACAGGAAAACAAAAACTTACAATAGAGATGAAATAAAATGGCGCATATAAGAAAGCTTACAAGAGAATGCCATTAGGCAAGAGATTATTTACATTCGTAAGTACCAAAATTTTTGAGTGGAAATAAAAAAATCCGTTTGGGGATTTTGCTTCCTCCGACGCTAAAGCTTTAACGGACAAGCAAAATGGGTTATAATTGGTGATAGACAAATATAACAATAGAATTTAATTTAATTAACAAAATATCATTAGATCA
>DAOWLG010000045.1 GCA_030643485.1 Candidatus Nealsoniibacteriota bacterium
GAGAGGAAGATAAAAAGAGAGTTAAATTTAAGGGGATGAGTAGTTTCGATGGGGGGTTGACTAAAATAAGCAGGCTAAGTTGGTGAATCTTGTCAAAATCACCAAAAGAAATAAGTGCCAACTTATTCCAAAAACCTGCATTAGCATATGTCTAATGCCATTCAATTTACTAATTCTCGCTAGGTAAAATTGAGTGTTATATTAGGCGAGATAGATAGTTCTTTCGAGGTCCAGAAAGACTATTGAAGAAATAATCAGGACTAAAAGTATAGAAATTTTGTCCAATTGAGATTCTGTACTCACTTCAAAATTGGACTAAGCTTGTAGAATTATTTTTGAGAAACTCTTCACATGTGGGTTCAATTCCCACCATCTCCACAATGTTAAAAATGGTAAAAACAAGCTGGAACATTAAAGAGGCTAAATACTACTAAAGCAGCCTACATAGCTGGGCTTGTTGACGGCGAGGGAGCAATATCATTAACTCGAATTCACAGAAACGAATACCGCAGATTAAGTCTTTCTATAGGTAATAATGATTTCAAATTACTCGAATGGGTTAAGAAATCAGTTGGAGCCGGACAAATAACGCAAAAACGGCCTTATAATAAAAGACAGGCAACATCTTATAATTACAGAATCTGCGGTCGGCAAGCATTTAATCTTTTAACCCAAATTAGTCCTTATCTAAAGACATATAAACAAAAACGAGCGAAATTGATTTCAAGATATTATATTAAATTAACGCCTCGTAATGGAAAGTATTCTCCCAAGATTTTTAAACGAAGAGAAAAATTTATAAAAGATTTCTTCTCTATACCGTGCTCAGGTGCAATCAAAATAAATCCAAGAAATTCACCCTTTATTCAAAACATTATAAACAGTTGAGTTTTTCACCAAGATTTGTTCAAAAAACCATTAATCAACAATCAAATAAGAAGTAATAGGCTAAGAGTAATAGATGAAGCCGGACAACAACTGGGAGTTATGAGTTTAACAGAAGCACTTCAGGTTAGTCAGAAGCGTAATTTAGATTTAATTCAAGTTACTGAAAAGGCAGATCCTCCAGTTTGTAAAATAATGAACTATGGAAAATATCTCTATTCTGAAAAAAAACAGCAAAAAAAATCTGAACAAAAACAAAAAGGAGGAGAAATGAAAGGAGTGCGTTTAGGATTTAATATCTCTTTGCATGATTTGGAAATAAGGGTAAAACAAGCGGAAAAATTTTTACAACAAGGAAATAAGGTTAGAGTAGAAATGAAGCTTAGAGGAAGAGAAAAAGCGCTTCAGGGATTTGCCAAAGAAAAAATCAATAAATTTTTAGAAATTTTAGAAAAAACAACTCAATTTAAGGTTGAAAGAGAATTAAAAAAGGAAGCCAGAGGGCTTACAATGATTATAGTCAAAACATGAAAACGAGGAAATCAATAATAAAACGGTTCAAAATTACCAAGACCGGTAAGGTTTTAAGAAGACCTACTGGCCAGGACCATTGTCTGGCAAAGAAAACCGGAAAACAAAAAAGGCAATCCAGAAAATGGGTTTTGGTTTCAAAGTGGGAAAGCAAAAAAATCAGAAAGTTGCTACCTTCAAGATAATTTTATGGTTAGAGTTAAACGAGGAACAATCGCGCATAAACGGAGAAAAAATTTGCTAAAATATGCAAAAGGTTTTAAGTGGGGACGAAAATCAAAATTTAGGGCGGCAAAAGAAGCATTGATGCATGCCTGGTCTTACGCTTATAGAGACCGAAGAAGAAAAAAGAGAGAATTCAGGACTCTTTGGCAAGTTCAAATTAACGCGGCTTGCCGCGAATCCGACTTATCTTACAGTAAATTTATTGCCGGCTTAAAGAAAAACAAAATTGAACTGGACAGAAAAATTTTATCTCAATTAGCCAAAAACCATCCTGAAATTTTTAAACAAATTGTAGAAAAAGCAAAGTCATGAAACATAAAACACAAGATAAAAAATAGCGATTAGGCAATAAAAACCTAATCGCTTTTTGTTTCAGCTCCTCACGATAAAAGAAATCCATTCTATTTGCTCAAATTGTTCTCCGATGTCCCCTACCTCATCTACATCATATAGTCTCTTTTGTCCGTCTTCTTGAGTTACTTTCCCGCGAAGAAGAACTCTTATCCCTTCCTCATGATGAGGATTTTTTTGCTTGTAACACACTCTTACTTCCTCTAACTCGCCTATTGGCAAGTCTTCTATTTTCTTTACCTCAACAATATTTATTTTTCCCGCCATTTTTCCTCCTTTCCCTATTTTTATATTTTTGGTAGATACTTATCTATTATAGCACTTTTCTTTTTGAGCAACAAGATTTTTTTAATTACTTTTGAAAAATTTTAATAATTTTTCTAAGGAATTGGTATTGATGATGTCTTTTTTTTCTGCCCA
Organism: Candidatus Nealsoniibacteriota bacterium; assembly: GCA_030643485.1. Classification (GTDB taxonomy): domain Bacteria; phylum Patescibacteriota; class Minisyncoccia; order Minisyncoccales; family JAGMDC01; genus DAOWLG01. The sequence continues at coordinate 2,413 of DAOWLG010000045.1, forward strand.
GCCGCGGCGGGCTTGGGCAATGCCCAATTCCATAAATTTTAGATGGTCTTTGTGATGCGCGTCAGTGTTTATCACCATTTTTACTCCTATTTCTTTTGCCCTTTTGATATTTTTATCATTAAGGTCTAACCGTCTGGGTTGAGCGTTGATTTCTAAAATTATTCCAAATTGTTTTGCCGCGCGTAAAATTTTATCAAAATCACATTGATATTCATCTCTCTTTTTTAGAACTCTGCCAAAAGGATGCGCTATGATTTTAATATAAGGATTTTTCATTGCTTTTATTATCCTCTCGGTCATTTTTTCTTTTGGCATCTTAAAATTGGAATGAACACCCGCAAGCGCGTAATCCAATTTTTTCAGCGCTTCGTCTGAAATATCAATTGAGCCGTCGTTTAAGATATTCGTTTCCGCGCCTTGCAGGATTCGGAATAAGCCGGGAGAGAACGGGTCTCGGACAGTCCTGTCCGAGACCCGTTCTCTTGAAAACTGAAAATTCAATTTATCTATTTCCTTTCTCTGCTGAGATAATCGTTTTTCATCTAATCCGTTGTTTATTCTTAAAAATTTGGTATGGTCGCTAATGCCTAAATATTCATAGCCCATTGTTTTAGCGGCTTCAACCATTTCTTCAATAGTATTATTGCCGTCAGACCAATGAGAGTGGCAGTGTAGGTCGCCTTTTATATCGTTGAAACCAATGATTTTAGGCAGTTTATTTTTCAGCGCGGCTTCAATCTCTCCTTGATTTTCTCTTAATTCTGGCGGAATCCAGTCCATTCCCAAAATTTTATAGACATCTTTCTCGGTTTTTCCTGCAATCATTTTTTTGCCGCGGAAAACGCCATATTCATTAAGTTTTAACCCTTTCTCAATAGCAAGCCGTCGGGTAATGATATTATGCTCTTTTGAGCCAGTGAAATACTGAAGCGCAGAACCATAAGATTGTTCCTGAACCACCCGTAGGTCAATATCTAATCCTTGCGTTGTCCTTATAGAAGAGCGTGTTGGTCCTTTTGCCCAAACTTTTACTACTCCAGGCATTAGCACAAAAAAATCCATTATTGCTTGAGGATTTTCTGAACTCACTAAAATATCCACATCGCCAATGGTTTCTTTCATTCTGCGAACTGAACCTGCCACGCTAATTTGCCTTACTTCTTTTAATGTTTTTAACTGTTGTAAAATTTCTTTAACTTGAGGCAGAATTTCTCCTAATAAAAACCTGCCTTTGCTTTTTTCTAAAAAGGCAATGCCCTGTAAAATATTTTGTTCGGTTTTTTCCTGAAATCCGGGCAAGCTCCTGATTTTATGTTGCTCTGCGGCTTTTTTTAAATCCTGAAGGTCTTTAATTCTTAAATGATTGTAAAGATCTTTGACGGTTTTGGGACCAATTCCCTCAACAGCAGTCAATTCATCTATTTTCACAGGCATTTTTTTCTTTAACTTTTCGTAATATCTTATTTTTCCGGTTTTCAAATATTCTTCAATTTTTTTTGCTATGCTCTTTCCTACTCCGGGAATTTTTTCCAGGGCTTTTAATCCCCCGCTCTTGTAAATATCAGCAACATCTTGTTCCAAAGCGTCTAAAACAATAGCGGCTTTTTGGTACGCGTATGGTTTGAATGCCACCTCTTCCATTTCCAAAAATTCGCCAATCTCATATAAAATTTGAGCCAGTTCCTGATTTTTCATAATTTTCACTCCTTTGGCAAAAAGGGTTCAGTTTTTGTTTCTGGGATTTCAACAGCCATTTTAGGTTTGGAAAAAACATTTTTCCAGATTAAAATTGGCAAAAGCGCTCCAATAAGCGCAAAAATTCCTACTATAATAAACAGGGTTGTAAATCCAAATTTAGCGGCAATTACTCCGCCCAAACCGCCGGAGACGCCGGCTCCTATCCCTATTAAGGTGCTTCTCATACTAAACTCATACGCCTCTTTCCCTTTGTCAATATGCCGTGTGAATGTTGCTCCCCAGCCGGCAACATTCATTGCTATGCCTAAACCGTATAATGCGTTCAAGACATAAATATGCCAAGGAAAATGACAAAAAATATAACCAAACGCTGCCAAGCTAACCAATGTAAAACCAACTATTATGAATAATAAATCGTCTTTTTCGCCGTGATTTTTGTCCAGATGTTTTCCGAACGGAATTTGAACAATAGACCTTGTGAGCCAATAGATAGCCATAGCAAAACCGGCAACCTCAATATTTCCACCCTGAATTTTATCAGTAATAAAAATAGCGAAAATCGGAGAAACAAAGCCAAAACCGGTTAAAAGCATAACATCGGAAAAAATTAAAATTTTTATAACTTTGTTAATCATGATATAGGGCCTCCCTGCCAGAGGTCATCTTTAAATTTTTTATTAGTTTTTTTCTCCCATTCCTGAATAGGCAGAGAATATTTCTTTCTAATCTTATCTCCATATCCCAAGCCGTTGTAAGCGCAAAAAGGCACTACTCCCTCAGGTGTTGAGTAATGGACCAAGCATCTTTCCAACCGTTCTAAATTTAAGTTCCAAGCATCCTGAAACCACATTGAGCCAATAAAAAGCGCGTTCTGGTGAAATTTTCCCAAAGACCCGTACCTACCTTTTGTGATAACGCCAACTAAAATTTTCTTAATATCTAACCCCTCTGGTATTTTATCCTGAACAATGCATTGAGAAATATTTTTAATAAAAGAAGCTGTCACTCTTGTTCTGTAAAATGGCCCTGATTTTCCTGTCTGCTTTTGAATAAGCTGCATGAATTTTTCTACATCAATAAATCTGGTTATCGGGATTATTTTTTTGCCTTGAATAAAAATATAAGTGGCTCCGCCGCAGCCAGGATGAGCCGTGAGTTCAACTTGCGGTTCTCCTCTTAATTTTTCTATTAATTTTGATATAGGATAAACAAAAGGCACAGGATAAAAATCATCTCTGGTAAGCTGCCCGTCAAATGTCTTTTCTAAAACCTCAAAGAGTCCTACATAATCAACTCTTTTTCTTTTTCTAAGTTTATCAGAAATAAACCCGGCTCTTCCGCAAAAAGAAATGGGTTGAAAATTCACTCCCCTTACTATATCAATATTTTCAATGGCATATTTAACAATATCTCCGACTTCTTTAAGATTTGAGTCAGCAATAACAGTGGGGACTAAGACAACTCCTAAATTTGCTTTTCTTAAATTCTCCACTGCTTTTTTGTTTTGCTCTATCCAGGGGTTAGTTTGTTGAGATACGCCGTCAAAACTCATATAAATCGTGTTCACCCCTGCGTTTCTAATTTTCTGGCAGTATTCTGGTTCTTCAGAAAGCCGTATTCCATTAGTATTTAATTGAATATGGGCAAAACCCATTTCTTTGGCGAGTTTTACAATTTCTATCAAGTCGTTTCTGATTGTCGGTTCGCCGCCGGTTAGTTGCAACGCTTTGCAAGGCACTGGCTTTTCCTCCCTTACCTGTTTCATCATTTTTTTCAACATAGGTAAAGACGGCTCATAGATATAACCAGCGGCTCCGGCGTTCATGAAGCAGTAGCTACATCGGAGGTTACACCTGTTAGTGACCATTAAATTTGCCAAAACAGTTTGAGAAAAATGTTTTGGATAAAGTTTAGACGGCTCTGGCAAAGGTTTAATTTTTACATTATCCGGTCCTTTTCCAGTCACTTGATATTTTATCCATTTAGAATAAAATTTTGAGTCGCTAAAATATATGGACTTAAAAGCTCCGTGCACGGGGCACTCTTTTTTCATCCATACTTTTCCGTCCTCTTCAATAATTTGGGCGTCTATTTTCTTGATTTTTCCCTGCTTAAAGCACTCTGGGCAGATAGATTTTGTTTTTTCTAATAATTTGGTATTCATTTTATTTCTTCCTCATTATATCACGAAAAATTAAAAAACAAAAGAAAAAAATAGTATAGATCTCTTGCTTAAATAGAATTTTTTGGTTATGATAAAATATAGCGCGGAAATAAAAAAAATTATGTCAAATCAACATCAAAAATTGCTTCAAAAAATTATTAAGGACAGCCCGGACCCGAAATTGATTAAAAAGGCGTATGAATTCGCTGAAAAGGCGCACAAAGGCCAAAAAAGAAAATCTGGTGAGGATTATATTATTCATCCCCTTTATACTGCTTTTTATTTGTGCGAAATGAAATTAAGCCCGAATACCGTGGCAGCAGGGCTCCTGCATGATGTAGTGGATGATACACCGATAACCCAGGAAGAAATTAAAAAAGAATTTGGCAAAGATATTGCGTTTTTAGTACAGGGAATTAGTAAATTAGGCAAAATTAAATATCGTGGCAAGGAAAGATACATAGAAAACCTTAGGAAAGTATTCTTTGCAATGGCAAAAGATATACGGGTTATTTTAATTAAACTATGCGACCGTTTGCATAATTTAGAGACATTAAAATATCTGCCTACGGAAAAAGCCAAAAGAATTGCTCTGGAAACATTAGAGATTTACGCTCCCATATCCTTTCGTTTAGGAATAAGAAACCTCACTGGCCGATTGGAAGACGCCGCGTTCCCCTGGGCATATCCTTTTGAATACCAACAGTTAGTTAAGCAAGTTAAGGATAAATACGAACAACGGAGAAAATATTTAGACAAGGTCAAACCGATTGTGGCGAAAAGATTGAGAAAAGAAAGAATTCTGCCAATAGAAATACATTACAGAAGCAAGCGGTATTGGTCGCTTTACAAAAAGCTCCAACGATATGACCAGGATTTAAATAAAATCTACGACTTGGTGGCTTTGCGGATAATTGTCAAAGACATAAAGGATTGCTACAAAACCATAGGAATTATTCATAAACTCTGGAAACCTCTCCCTCGTAGAATTAAAGATTATATTGCATCGCCAAAGCCAAATGGTTATCGTTCCCTGCACACCACAGTATTTTGCATGAACGGAAAAATTACCGAATTTCAAATTAAAACTCCCCAGATGCACAAAGAAGCAGAATATGGTATTGCCGCTCATTGGTATTATTCTGAACAAAAAGGACTAAAAGCGTATATCAGACGGCTGATAACTAAACCGCCGGAAAAAGACCTCAAATGGATTAAACAGCTTGGAGAATATCAGGAAAAAACCAGGGATTTTTCTTCGGATAAATATTTAGAATCGCTCAAAATTGATTTTTTTAGCAATAGAATTTTTGTTTTTACTCCCCAGGGCGATGTTATTGATTTGCCGGAAGGGGCAACTCCAATTGACTTTGCTTACGCGATTCATACTGAAGTGGGCAATCTTTGCCAGCAAGCCAGAGTTGACGGAAAAATCGCCAGCTTGAATTATCCTCTGCAAAACGGCAATTTAGTGGAAATAATTACCAACAAAAATAGAAAGCCGTCCAGGGACTGGCTTAAATTTGTTAAAACCAATTTAGCGCGATATAGAATCAAAAGTTCTTTCAAAGAGGAAATTAAAATAGAAAAAAAACAAATTATATCACCTGTTCCTTTGCCGTCTCCTAAAAAAATTGCTAAAATAAAATCTCCAAAAATAACAAAAATTTTTTTAGCAGGAGAAACGGGAATGCAAACAAATTTAGCAAAATGCTGTTCGCCTCAAATTGGAGACAAAATCATTGGATATATTACCCAAAACAGCGGAGCCACTATTCATAGGGCTGGCTGTAAAAACCTAAAAAGATTACAAAAAAAATGGCCTCAAAAAGTCATTGAGGCGAGTTGGAAGAGTAAAAAATAAGCCGCGGTGGCGGAACTGGTTTACGCGTACGACTCAAAATCGTATGAGGGCAACCTCGTGTGGGTTCGAGTCCCACCCGCGGCACATATTAGCGCTTTCGGTAAAAATGAATTACAAGCCAGCCGGAAAAGATGCCGACTATGGCGCCTGCCAATATATCTAATGGCCAATGGATGCCGCAGAAAACGCGGCCCAAACAAATTAAAAAACTGGCTAAGAAAAATAAAAAGCCAGCTTTTTTATTGTAAAAACAAATAACCGTGGCTATGGCAAAGTAAAAAGCGGCATGTCCAGATGGAAAAGCCGGCGTTGAAGCGTGATTTATGAGCTGGCTAATCTGATTTTCCACAAATGGACGGGGTCTTGGCAATAATAAACGGATAATTTCGGTAAAAACAACACGGGAAATAATTCCGGCAAAAATCGCTTGCCAAATCATCTGCCAATATTTTTTAAAATTTTTGAGCAAAAAAAGCAACAAACAAAAAACCAAAATATATTCAAAATACTCGGCAAAAAAAATACCAAAAGTGTCCAACCAAATCCATTTACCAGCCAATCCATTGATTAATTGAAAGACATAAATATCTATATGAATCATTTTTTTCTATTGTTTATCTGATTGAACCAGGATTTAAGTTCTGGTATTTTTCCCAAAAATATAAATCCTAAAGAAAATATTGCTGCCAAAATAAAAGCAAAATTTATATTTATATCAGGAACAATAAAAAATACTGCTGCTAAAATTATCAGTAAAATACAGCGAAAAAAACCCATAACTATACCTCTATAAATAATAAATTCATCTATTTCCGCTCCTTTTTCTTCTGCTTTTCTGTATAAAATAGTTTGAAAAGGAACGCCAGCCGAGGTTCGGGCAAAGCGGTAAAAACCTTGAGCCAAAAAAGCGGAAATAGGGCTAACCACAAAAAACTTTCCAAGCCAAGCGCCAGCAGTGAGAACCGAACCAATAGTTAAAAGTTTAGTCCGATTTACTCTATCAGTAATCCTGCCCATATATAAAGTAAAAAGCAAAGATACCACCAAAGCCACAGTAGCAATACTTCCAATAGCGATATACCCAATACCTAAAATAGCTAAAAATAACGGCCAAAAATAAGCGTTAATTACCCCCTCCATTCCATTAACGGCAAAAGCTAAATTGTGATATCTATTTTCTTTCTTAAATATTCTTTGATACGCTTTTAGATAAGAATCGCTATAAACTTGATTAACATCCGGGGATAAAAACAAGGGAATAGCCGAGCTGAAAAGCACGCACAAAACCACAACAAATAAAGCCGGATATCCAAAAAAATAGATAATAATTCCCCCAAGAGTTGGAGCCAAAATCCCAGGCACCGCGCTCACAAAATTAAGTTTTCCCACTTCTCTTCCCTTTTTCTTTTTCTCCGTAAAACGGACAAAACTGATATGATAAGCCGGCCAAAAAAATATCATTCCCAAGCTGTATAAAATCACGGAAAAAATAACAAAAAACCAGGAGATATTAAAAAATAATAAACAAATATAAAATCCCCAAAAAAGAGGATGGGAAAGAAGCATTGATTTTTTAATTCCTATCCTCATCATTATCAGTCCTGCAAAAGGAACCAAAATCCCATATAATCCAGAAATTCCGGCAAAAAATAAAAGAGTAAAAGGTATTGACTGAAAATGCTGATAAAGATAAATCGGCACAAATATAGTAATCATTCCAAAAGCAAAACCCCGTATGGCAATACTGGCAAAAAATCTGTCAGATTCTCTTTTCAGGAAAAAAAATAAATATGAAGCTGGGTTTAAGTTAGAAAAACTCATTGTTGTTGTTTTTATATTATATCAAACTTTACATCTTTTTTACAGCGGGCTTTGGTTGAATAATATTGAGTTAGTTTTTTTGCTTTTTCCATTGCTAAATTTTTGATTCTTGCTTTACTATAATTTCTGACTAAGGTTAAGGGTCCGGAATAGTTTTTCATTTCAATTAAAATATCTGAACTCTTTTTTAATTTTCTAATTTTCTTATTTTCTTCTTTATCACGGCCTATTATAATCTTTACTTTGTCTTCCCAGAAATGCCGTCCTAATTTTAATAATTCAATATCATCACCGCCGCATTTTGGATAAATTTTCAACAGCTCTTTTAACCGTTTTCCGAATTCTAAGTCAGTTAGAATACAACCGCCGGCTGGCGCAGGATATTCTTTAATTTTATATTTTTTTGCGAAAATAAGCTGTTTCTTTCTGGAACGGCCACGGATGCCGCTTAATTTTTCTCTATCTACCCAGCCCAATTTTTCTGGAATGGTTGGCTCAAGTAATTTTGCTGAAAGGGGCCGCAATAAATATCCTTTTAGGCAAAATTCTTTTTCTATTATTTCTAATGCCTGCTTATTCTGGGACATAGGCCGCTCCCCTAAAACATCACCAGTTGCTAAAAAACTCGCACTTTTTTGTTTCTTCATTATTTTTTTTGCGGTTTCCAGCATCAAGATATGACAGTCAATACAAGGATTCATTGCTTTGCCATATCCGTATTTTGGATTTTTCACCATTTTCAGATGCTCTTTGGAAAAATCAATGACTTTCAATCGCAAACCAATTTCTTTTGCTGCTTTTTTTGCCGTGTCTTTATTAAAAAAATAACTCTTGAAAGTTATTCCCAAGAGTTCTATACCCTGTTCCTGTAAAATTTTTGCCGCCAAAATTGAATCCAATCCACCAGAAAATAAAATTATTGCTCTAATCTTTTTTTTCATTCCACAAACAAATTACAATGGCAATGGCCCATTTCTTTAATTTCTTGTTTATGCCAAAAGCAGGAACAAATCTTTTTTTCGTCTTCTTTTAAGTTGCCGGAAATAATTCGGCAGGGACAATATCGCTCTCCGTATTTTTCTTCATTTTCTAATAATTTTTTAACTATATTTTCTACCACTGCCCTATTAGGATTTAATTGAAAACCTTGTTTTTCAGCATATTCCTCGTAATCTTTTATTAAATTTTCTACTTTGTCATTGTTCATATTTACTGGCTTAAATGTGTTGTTCTACTTTTTGCGCCAAAACCTCATAAGGAACAGCGCCAATTATAGTATCCACAATTTTGCCTTGTTTAAAAATAATTAAAGTTGGAATGACTTCAATTCTATAAGTCATAGCGGTTTGCCGACCCTCGTCCACGTTGAGTTTGCAAATTTTTGCCTTACCTTCATATTCTTCAGCCAATTTTTCTACAAATGGCCCAATTATCTTACATGGGGGGCACCATGTTGCCCAAAAATCAACCAAAACCACATTGTCGCTTTTTAAGGCCTCTTCTTCAAAATTTTGATCATTGAGAGTTATTATTGGCATATTGATTTAACTTCGGTTATTTTTGCTATTTCTAAACTTAATGCCCTTATGTCATCTTTTGATAAATTATAAATATTATCTTTCCCTGTCGCGCCGGCAATCATTTTTATTTCTTCATTACAATTCTTAATATAATTGGCAACATTTTGCGATGCTTCTTTAATATCTAAATTTTTCCTTAGTTCTGGATCTTGAGTGGTTATACCTTTTGGACATTTCCCTAAATAACACTGTTTGCAATAGATACAGTCCATAGCAACTAATAAAGGAAAACCTACAAAAATCCCATCTGCGCCCAATGCAATCGCTTTGGCAAAATCCCCGCCTTTGTTTAATCCGCCGCCTATCCATAATTCCTGTTTTGCTCCTATTGCGTCTAAAACCTTTCTTGCTCTTACTAAAGCAACAATAGTAGGAATTCCTACATCGTTTAACATTACTTCCGGCGCGGCTCCGGTTCCACCTTCCATTCCATCAATAGCAATTATATCACAATTTGTTTGAATTGCCAATTTAACATCATTTTCAATATCCCCTGCTCCCAATTTTACAATAATCGGGACTCCATTGGTAATTTCTTTTAGCCATTCTACTTTTTTTCTTAAATCTTCCAAATTTTTAATATCTGGATGATAAGCTGGCGAATGCACATCTTTGCCTTTTTCTATTTTTCTAATCTCGGCAATTTCGTCAGTTATTTTTTCTTTTGGAAGTAACCCGCCCTGGCCTGTTTTAGCCCCTTGTCCAATTTTTATTTCTATGGCATCGGCTTGTTTTAATATTTCTTCGGTAATGCCAAATCGTCCGGTACTATACTGGACTATTAAATGTTTTGAAAATTCTCTTTCTTCGGGTAATATCCCCCCCTCGCCTGTATTTTCTATAGTGTCGGCTAATGTGGACGCCTTGGCTAAAGCGATTTTTGCTTCTTTACTCAAAGCGCCAAAACTCATTGCCGCTACAATAATCGGTGTCTCAATTTCAATCGGTTTTTTAGTATTTTTTCCAATTATTGTTTTTGAAATAATCTCTTCCCTAAAATAATCCACTGGTTTTTTCGCTAATTGAGCCGGCGTAAAAACCAAATCATCCCAGCTGATCCTACCTAATTTATCAGAACGCCCGCTCGCCACGGGCACCCCTCTTACTCTATCTTGAATTTGTTTAATAAAATTTTGGCTCATACAAAATCAATTATTTTGATTATTTCTTTATCTAATTTTTCCAAATCAATTAAAATTTTCTCGTTCCGTAACGAGCCATTAGCATTTCTAAAATCTTTTTGAAATAATCCAGCACTTTTTAATGTTTTATTATCAATAGAGATAAAACATATTTGCTTTAGATTAAATTCAACCTTTCTCAATCTTGACCAAGCCCCTCGTTTTATACGCTCTTTACTATACTTTGATAAACCGCCTTTAAGTTTTTCATGCCATTTTTGAAAATTCCTTTTGGCGTCATTATATTCAACCTCTCCCAACGCCAATACAACGCCAACTTTTTTATAATCTTTAATCGCCTTGGCTATCGCTTTTTTATCATTAACAATAATTTGATGGGCACTTGTATTAATAGCATGTGCCTTAAAATCCCAAGGAAACCTACCTAACGCATCAATCTTTACATTATCATATTTCGGTCCCGGAATTTCTAAAACATTCTTTATTTTTAGATGTTCTTCGCATAAAAATTGGAAATAAAAACCCATCCACTCTGTCTGTCTCCATTGATTATAGTGAGCGTGTTTCATTTCTAAAATAGATTTTTTACCATTCCAAATTTTTGGCAAAGACCTCAAAACATCTACTATTTTATTAAATTCTTGTAAAATTGTCATATTCTCAAGATAATTTTAATGATTTAATATAATTATTATCGCTAATATAATTTTTTATTCCAATGAAATCGGTAGGGAGTTTTGACAATCTTTGATTGGCGAAATCAGTAAAATCTTTAACTATTTCAAATCCTAAAAAATGTCTTTCTAAAACTTTAGCCATTATCGCGGTAGTACCTGAACCCATAAATGGATCTAAAATCAAATCGTCCTTCTTGGTAGAATATAAAATCAATTTTTTGACAAGATCTGATGGTAATTTTGTTGGAGTTTTAATTTTATTTGTCCAATACTCTCTATTTACAACCATAACATCTTCCGGGTAGTGATCTATTTTATTAAATGTGTATTCCTTTGGATTTTTTACTACAAACAAAATATGATAATGACTTGTGACAAACTTTTTTTTAGTAAATACGCCAAATTGATATTTCCAAATTAAATGATTGAGGGTAGTAAATTCAGCTTCATCCAATGCAATTAAAATATCCTTAAGGTTATTCCAACCAGAAAATACATACATACTTCCGTTATCTTTTAGAACCCTGAAAGATTGATTTATCCATTCCTTTGAAAAATCTAAATACTTTTCTTTTGGAATTTCTTTATATCCTTCAATTACATTTCCGGCTGTACGATTGTAATTATTTCTTTTTGCCTTAAAATTAATAGCAAAGGGCGGATCAGTCAAAACTAAATCCATAGAACCGTCTGGCAATTCGTCCAAAGATTTTAAGCAATCTTCGCAATAGATTTTATCAATTTCAAATTTTCCTAAATTTTTAGTCATAAATCTTTTCAGAAATTTTTACACTCTCTAATTATCAATTTTTATTATACACCTAATAATAATTTCTTTCAACAACAATCGCCGCCGGAGTTTTTATTTTCCTAAATCAGGAAAAAATGATATAATAACTAAATGTCCTATTTGCCCTGCCGAGCGACCGCAGGGAGCGAAGCAATCTCTTCCTTGGTTAGTTAGATTGCTTCGGGCTATCGCACTCGCAATGACAACTAAAGTATTCCCTATGATTTTATTGGTTGGGTTAGGTAACCCGGATAAAAAATATCAAAATACGCGGCATAATATCGGTTTCAGAATTATTGATAATTTCGCACAGGAAAATAATTTCCCTGAATTTCGACTTTCGCCAAAATTCAAGGCAGAAACCTCGGAAGGAAATTTGAACGGCAAAAAAATTCTACTTGCCAAACCGCAAACCTTTATGAATGAATCCGGCAAATCCGTAAAGATATTATCTAACTTTTCTAATACTACGAGAACAGTTCTCGTAGTCATTCACGACGATATTGATTTGCCTTTGGGGAAAATTAAAGTCTCTGAAAATCGCGGTTCAGCGGGGCATAAAGGCGTCCAGTCAATTATTGATGAATTGAAAACCAAAAATTTCCTCCGCTTCCGAATCGGAATTAAAACAAAACAATCCGATGGAACGGTCTATCAGTGTGAGGATTTTGTCCTTCAAAAATTTACAAAAGAGGAAGAAAAAATATTGAAAGAAATAATTAAAAAAACCTGTAAAGCGATTGATATAGTAATAAAACAAGGGATAGAAAAAGCAATGGCAGAATATAATAAATCATGAAACTTGAAAAAAATGAACAACGAGATAAAAACTATTTCAATTGAAGATAAAGATTATCCTAAGCGGTTAAAAAAAATTTCAAATCCGCCAAAGGTTCTTTATTACAGAGGGAAATTAGTTGCAGACGAAGATTGCTTTGGAATTGTGGGAACAAGAATACCCTCGCCTTACGGCAAACAAGCGGCAATGAATTTTGCCGCTGATTTATCTCAAGCCGGCCTAATAATTGTAAGCGGCTTGGCTCCGGGTATTGATACTATTTCGCATCAAACAGTGGTAGAACAGGGAAAACGGACTATTGCGGTTTTGGGAACTGGATTAGATGAAAAATCCCTCTATCCCCAATCAAATCTGAAACTGGCACAAAAAATTCTGGAAACAGGCGGGTGCCTAATTTCTGAATATCCTTCCGGAACCAGAGGTTCTAATTTTTCCTTTCCCCAAAGAAACCGAATAATCTCCGGTTTGAGTTCAGGTGTTTTGATTATTGAAGCAAAACAAAAATCAGGAGCCCTAATTACTGCTGACTGGGCAAGAAAACAAAAAAGAAAAATCTTTGCTATTCCCGGCTCTATCTATTCTCAAAATTCAAAAGGATGTCATTTTTTAATCAAACAAGGCGTAAAATTAGTGGAAAATACCCAGGACATCCTCAACGAACTCAACTTAAATTGTTTAAACTTCAAGTTTAAACAATTTATAAAAGGAGAAAATAAACAAGAAAATTTGATTTTGGAATGCTTAAAACAAGGGTCGTTGTATGTTGACGAAATCATTGAAAAAACTAAACTTGAGACAGCAACTATAAATAGCGCCATTGCTGTTTTAGAAATGAAAGGTATAATAAAAAATTTGGGAGGAAACACCTTCGCGCTATCGCGCTAAATTTTTATGCATCTCGTAATAGTAGAATCACCGACAAAATCGAAAACTCTGCAGAGCTTTTTAGGCCCAGAATACAAGGTCTTATCTTCCTATGGCCATATTCGGGATTTACCGAAAAGCGAACTTGGGATAGATATTGACCAGGATTTTAAGCCAAAATATATTATTCCATTAAAAGCGAGAAAAACAATATCAACCCTTAAAAAAGAATATGAAAAAGCAGAAATTTTAATTTTGGCGAGTGATGAAGACCGAGAAGGAGAGGCAATTGCCTGGCACCTTGCCCAAGCCCTAAATCTTGACAATGAAAAACCATATCAAAGGATTGTTTTTCATGAAATCACTAAGCAAGCGATTGAGAATGCTATGAAAAATCCACGCGCTATTGATATGGATTTAGTGGATGCCCAGCAGGCGCGAAGAATTTTAGACCGATTGGTTGGCTATAAATTATCGCCGTTTTTATGGAAAAAAGTAGTCCGCGGCTTATCCGCCGGAAGGGTCCAGTCAGTGGCAATGCGTTTGATTTGCGAAAGAGAAGAAGAAATAAAAAAGTTTAAACCCCAGGAATACTGGTCAATTATCGCTGAGCTCCTCAAAGTCAAAAAATTTGAAGCCCTGTTAATTAAGGAGAATGGAGAAACTATTCCGAAATTGGGGATTAAAGCAAAAGATGAGGCGGGAAATATTGTTAAAGATTTGGAAGGCGCTGAATACAAGATTTCAAACATAGAGAAAAAAGAAAATAAAAGGAATCCCCTGCCCCCTTTCACTACCAGCACTTTACAGCAAGAGGCGTGGAAAAAACTGCGCTGGCCCGCAAAATTCACAATGAGAAACGCCCAAGCGCTTTATGAAAAAGGAATAATTACTTATCATAGGACAGATTCTCTAAATTTATC
>DAOWLG010000017.1 GCA_030643485.1 Candidatus Nealsoniibacteriota bacterium
AAATTAAAGAATTTTCCGAAAAATCTAAAATCAATAAAGTTAAACAAGATGGACGAGACCCGTTCTCGTCCGTGCACGGACGAGAACGGGTCTCGTCCAAAGCTGGAATCATTACTTCCGGAGTATCCTACTTATATGTTATGGAAGCGTTGAAAGAACTTAATTTATCTCTTCCGGTTTTGAAGCTCGGATTTTTTTATCCTTTGCCAGAAAAGAAAATCAAAAATTTTATTAAAAATTTGAATAAAGTTTTAATAGTAGAAGAATTAGAACCCTTTTTAGAAAAAGAAGTAGAGAGATTAGCAAGGGATACAAATTGCGATTTGAGAATTCTTGGAAAAAAATTATTGTCCGAAGTAGGGGAGTTAAAACCTGAATTAGTCATTCGGGCCTTGGCGAAATTTACAAATTGTAAATTGAAAATTGAAAATTTATTGATAATTGAAAATTGGAAATTGAAAATTCCCAAAAGAAGTCCTCAGCTTTGTCCCGGCTGTCCATATTGGTTGGTGTTTGGCGGAGTTAAGAAAGCCGTTGTTGGTAAAAAAGTAATTTTCGGTGGAGATATCGGCTGTTATATGTTGGCAGGTCTTGCTCCGCATAATATCCAGGATTACTTATATTGTATGGGTTCTTCAATTGGTATTGCGCACGGGATTAAAAAATCTATCGCAGGCAAACAGAAACTTATTGCCTTTATTGGCGATTCAACTTTTTTTCATTCCGGCATTCCGGCTTTGATTAACACGGTATTTAACAAATCAAATCCATTGATAATTATTATGGATAACCAAACCACGGCAATGACCGGCCATCAGCCGCACCCGGGCATAAAAACAGATGATGCTCCAGTTGTGAAGATTGAAAATATAGTCAAAGCCTGCGGAGTAAAAAATCTAAAAATCATTGACCCTGTTAAACAAAAAGAATTTATTAAAACAATTCAGCAGTTTCTCAACAAAAAAGATGTCTCGGTAATCATCGCGCGCAGACCCTGCAGATTTGTAAAGAAATGAAGATAATGAAAAACCTTATCAAGAGCCGTTAGGGTTTTTTGTTTGCCAAGAATTAAAAATTTTGTTATACTTATATTGATACAATATCAACAATTATTAATATAATGTCAACAATTAGAAATACATTATTTTTTATATGGGAGGTTTCAAAAATTGTAATCATTGCTTTGCTGATAGTAATTCCTATCCGCTATTTTGTGTTTCAGCCATTTTTCGTAAAAGGGCAGTCAATGGAGCCCAATTTTCATAATAATGATTATCTGATTATTGATGAATTATCTTACCGATTTACTGAGCCGGAGAGGGGCGATGTGATTGTGTTTAGATACCCTAACAATCCCTCTCAAAGATATATAAAGAGAATTATTGGTTTGCCCGGTGAAATAATAGAAATAGACAATAAAGGAGTAAAGATTTTTGACGACAGTCAATATTGGGCGTTAGACGAGACCGTTTATCTTCCTGAAGATTCAATAATCAAGGGCTCCTTAAAGATAAATTTGGATAATAACGAATATTTTGTTTTAGGAGATAACCGCGCGGCAACCTGGCGGGGGACAGTGCCTGAAAAAAATATCGTGGGCAAGGTCTTAGTTAGGGTTTTGCCATTTGCCGCATTCGCAAGTTATTAGACCTAAAATTTGAAACATAATTTTATGAGGAAGCCAAAATTTCAAACTCCAACAGGAATGCATGATATTTTGCCAGAAGAGCAAAAATACTTTCAAAAAATTTATGACATAGTGGAAAATATTGCCATTTTTTACGGTTTTGGAAAAATTACCACCCCTATTTTTGAGCAGGCGGAACTTTTTGAAAAAGGAACGGGTTTGACTACGGATATTGTTCAAAAAGAGATGTTTACCCTTCGGACCAAGGGAGGCGATTTATTGGCGCCAAGGCCGGAAGGCACTCCTCCGACAGTGAGGGCGTATCTTCAGCATGGAATGGCAAAACTGCCTCAGCCAATAAAACTTTGGTATTTTGGACCTTTTTTCCATTATGAAAGACCGCAAGCCGGCCGTTATCGCCAGTTTTATAATTTTGGATTTGAAATTTTAGGAGAGAAAAGTCCGGTGATTGATGTTCAGATTATTCAAATTTTTTACAACATTTTAAAAGAATTGAATTTTAAGAATTTGATAGTGGAAATAAATTCTCTCGGCGATTCCCACTGCAGGCCGTATTATAAAAAATTATTAGTGAGTTATTTGAGAAATAGGGAGGCATTCTTGTGCGCTAATTGCCGGCGGCGGTTAAAAGAAAATCCTTTAAGAATTTTAGATTGTAAAGACGAAAGATGCAAAAAAGTAGTAGATGGAGCGCCGCAAATGATTGACCATCTTTGCGATGAATGTAAAATTCATTTTAAGGAGGTGTTGGAATTTTTAGATGAGTTAGGCGTGCCGTACATATTAAGCCCTTATTTGGTTAGAGGTTTGGATTACTACACTAAAACAGTTTTTGAAATATATGAGGATACGCCGGAAGGCCGCCAGCAGGGAGCATTGCCAGCAGGGGGAAGATATGATAATCTAATAAAACAGCTGGGAGGAAAAGATACGCCCGCGTGCGGAGCGTCAGCAGGAGTAGAAAGAATGATAAATATAATGAAGGACAATAAAATCCGTTTTTCTCAATCTCCTGTTCCCAAAATTTTTTTGGCTCAATTAGGGGCAAATGCCAGAAGGGAAATTCTAAAATTAATGGATAAATTCAGAGAAGCCAAAATTCTCGTAGCAGAGTCGTTCAGTAGTGATTCATTAGGGTCCCAACTTAGAAAAGCAGATAGAATAGGGGTAGATTATGCGTTGATTTTAGGTCAAAAAGAGGTTTTAGAAAAAACGATTATTTTAAGGGAAATGAAAACTGGAAAACAGACAACCATAAAAATGGACAAAATAATAGATGTAATGAAGAAACGGCTAAAAAAATCTTAAATATGTCCTGCCTTTTTTGCCAAATTATTAATAAGGAGATTCCGACAGATATAATTTACGAAGATGATGAATTTGTGGTTTTTAAGGATATCAAACCAAAGGCGCCAGTTCATTTTTTAATTGTCCCCAGAAAACACATTATTTCTATTAATCATTTGAAATTTCAAGATAAAGAATTAATTGGAAAATTATTTCTAATTGCGCAAAAAATAGCAAAGAAACAAAAGGTGGCAAAAAAAGGATATAAATTAATATTTAATGTAGGCAAGGGCGGGGGACAAGTTATTGATCATTTACACTTACATTTACTTGCCGGTTGGAGGACAAACGAGGAAAGAGATGTTCACGGAATGCCTTAAAAATTTTCAATTTTCAATGACCAATTTTCAATCAAATTCCAATTTTCAATTTTCAAAAAATAAAATTAATTAATTTGTTTGAAAATTGGAGTTTGATAATTGATTGATAATTGAAAATTAAGTGAGCCCGTTAGGGCGAACGCTTATGGTTATTCAAATCAAAAAACAATCAAAAGAAACTTCTCAGGGATTAGTTCGCCGTTTTTCCCGCAGGGTTCAAAAAAGCGGTATTTTGCGTCGCGCAAGAAATATTAGATTTAGAAAAAGATCTAAAAGCGAACAGTTTAAAAAAAGAGCGGCGTTAAGAAAAGTAGAGTTAAAAGAGGAATACAAAATGAAGGTAAAAATGGGGGATGTAAAAGAAAGATAAAATTTATGACTGAAATCAATAATTTAACCACTGATAATATAGATGAGGAATTTTTGAAAAAATGCGTAAAAATAGTTTTAGATGAGGAAAAAAAGAAAGACGCGGACTTATCTATTGCTTTAGTGGGACAAGGACGGATGAGGCAGGTCAATAAAAAATATAGAGGCAAGAATCGGGTGACCGATGTTTTGTCTTTTTCGGAATCCAAAGTATTGTTGGAAAAATTTAAAGTCGGTTCTTGTCAAAAAGTACAAGGTTTGGGAGAAATCATTATTTGTTTGCGAGAAGTTAAAAAAAATACCAAACGATTTACCCCGTTAGAGATTACAGAAGCAGAGAAAGAACGCAAGGTGGGCAAATCTCTAACGGGGTTTAAGTCGTCTTTTGATACGGAATTAGCCAAAGTGTTAATCCACGGAGTATTACATCTATTGGGATATGACCATGAGAAAGGTGAGAAAAGGGCAAAAGAGATGCAGGAAAAAGAAAGATATTGTTTATCGCAAATTTAATTTTTATATTTTGAATTATGTCTCGTGATAACATTATTACAGCTTTAGATATAGGCACTGGTTCCATTAAGGGTTTAATGGCGATCAAAAGACAGGGTTCTTCGGATTTTGAGGTTTTAGCTCAATCGCAAAAATCTTCTTTAGGCATTAGAAGGGGAGCGGTAGTAAATCCAGAAGAGGTATTCCAAAATATCTCTTTTGTTTTAACCCGTCTTCAACAGCAAAGCGGGCAAAAAATTAACGAGGTTTATGTAAATTTGGGCGGAAGTCATCTTTTTTGCCTGCCTTCTCGCGGGAGCGTAGTGGTTTCCAGGGCGGACCAAAAGATTTCCCAGGAAGATATTGATAGAGTTCTCCAATCCGCGCACGCGCTTTCCCTGCCTCATAATAAAGAAATTTTAGAAGTTTTTCCAAAAGAGTTTATTGTGGACGGGGAAAAGGATATAAAACAGCCGTTGGATATGCAGGGGGTCCGTTTGGAAGTAGAAGCACTTGCTCTCTGCGCATTTTCTCCTTATGTAAAGAATTTATACGATGCGGTTTTGAATTCTGAAACGCAAATTGGAGATGTTATTCCGTCTCCGTTGGCAGCGTCCAAAGCAGTTTTGACTCCCCAGCAAAAAGAATTAGGCGTGGTTTTAGTGGATATCGGAAATGGAACCACTTCTTTATCTGCGTTTAATGAAGGCGATTTGATTTATATTGCGGTTATTCCGGTGGGTTCTTCTCATATCAGCCAGGATATTGCAGTTGGTTTCCAAATAGAAATGAATATTGCCGAGCAGTTAAAGACACAGTTTGGGACTTGCATTTTACAGCAATCAACCAGGGGTAAAAAAGATAAGATTATGATAAAAGATTTTCCTTCTTTGGTTTTTTCCCGCAAAACATTAACAAAAATTATTAGCGCCAGGGTTTCTGAAATTTTTGAGTTGGTTCAAAAAGAGTTAAAAAAGATTTTTCCTCAGGTTTTACTTCCGTCAGGAATTGTTTTGACAGGCGGCGGGGCAAAGATGTCCAAGATAGTGGAACTTGCCAAAAAGGAATTAAAATTGCCTGTTCGTCTTGGTTTTCCCCAAAGATTTCCAGGAATGGAGAAAGACGCTTCTATGAGCACGGTGTGTGGCTTAGTAATGGAAGGAGCAGAGGAAGACAGTACGCAGGGAACAAATACATGGAAAGGAGTTATTGCTAAACTCAAAAAAATATTTAAGGTTTTCATACCGTAAAAAAGAACTGCTCGGAAGGTAATTTTAGGAAGCATCCGTAGGAGATGTTCGCTCGCTTCCAGCGAGCTCGCTCACTCAGTTTTCGGCAAAATTTTGCCAGAGCTTTGCTCTGGCAAACCAAGCAATTTTGCCTCAAAGTGCTCCTACGGATACTTCTAAAATTACTTTCCTCACTTAGTTATATTATTTTAAGATGCAAAAGAAAACAAAAATTTTAATTGGAATTTTGGTTGTTGGGATCTTAATTGGAGGGATTTTAACTTGGCAGTATTTTCAGCAATCAAAGGTTATACTAAATCCCGAAGAAATAAAGAATATAATTTATATACCAGATATAGGTGCGGTTATGCTTATGGATATTGCCGAAGTAGAAATAGAGAAAGACATTTTTTCTATAAAACCAGGAAAGCATTATTTTTCTAAATTAGAGGCAGATAAAAAATACTCTTGTGATATAAGCGAAAAAACCTTTGATCAAATAGTAAAAGAGATAGCCAATATGGTGAACACTGCAAAACGAATTTATAATTTTGGTATTCATTCTCCTTCTTATTCGGCAATTATTACATTAACCAACGATGGAAAGATAAGTTTAGGTTCTAGTGGTCCAACATTTATCAACGGAAAAGCTTATTCAAAAATAACGCCTGGATTTACAACATTGAAACAAGAAGCGTATGATTGCTTAGAAACCGTTTTACAGAAATCAACAAAAAATGAAACTGCCGATTGGAAAATTTATTCAAATCCTGAAGTGGATTTTATTTTTAAATATCCAAAAGATTGGGAAATTAGAGATTATGAATATAAAAGTGCAGCTTGTCAGGTAAATCCAAAATGTGAAGGAGCAAAAGTAGTTGAATTAAGCAAAATAGGAGAGACAAAAACACTTATTTCAATAAATATGCCTCAATGTAGCGGGATTAAAAGAAGTGATCTTCCTGGAAATAATTGGATTTGTCTTTTTGACGAAGATTTCCAAATAATAAATATTTACGATCAAATGCTTTCCACTTTTAAGTTTTTTGAAATAGAAGAAGAATCCGAAATAAATCAAAAGATTCCGGATGAAACACAAAATGGTTCGATAGATAGAGTAGAATATAGTAAGATTAAAGAGAAAGAAAATGCCATTGTGTATAAAGCGAAAATAACAGTAAATATTCCGGAAATTGAAGTAAGAAAAATAGAAAATCATATTACTTTTATCGTTCCCGATGGTATGTCTGACGCCGAAACTTGTGGACCTGTTTTACCCTTATTGATTATACCTTTTTATATTCCTTATATCTCTGAAGTAAAAAATATAAAAGTAGTAGATTATGAAAATTATATCTATCCGGAAAAAATCGAAAAAGAAGATTTTTTGATAGCAGTTCCTATGACTTCTCGAGGACAAGTAGAATGTCCTCCATTTAGTTATACTAATCCATACCCCGAGGAAATTTTTGATATCCAAGAAAAAGGCACAGAATGGAAAGGTGGTTATTGGTACCCTTTTAATTTAACTCCAATCCAATATAATCCAAATAAAAAGGAAGTTAAAATTTATAAAAAAATTGTTTATGAAATAGAATTTGAAAGAAAGAAATTTCAAACCCCTTATCAAAATAAAGAAATGAAGATATTAGATATAAGTTTTGATAACAAAAACTACAAATCCGGGGATAAGATTGATATTGACCTTCGGTATAAAGTTGAGGTCGCTCGTGATTTATATTTAACCTCGGAAATTCGCGGGAGAGACGGAGATAGGGTGGGCGAACTTGTTCTTATGGGAAGTTTTTCGTCATCTGGGAGAGAAATGTTAATTGCAAACAAAGGAGAAAATAGCTATACAGCAAGTATAAAATTATTTAAAAATATTAAACCGGGTTCCAAATATTTATGGATAAATTTGATGGACGCCGAAGAGGAAGTAGTAATAGACACAAGAGTTATTGTGATAAATATTGTTTTTTAAAGTTTGATACATTTCTATAAAAATTTAACCAAATGCTTTCTACTTTTAAGTTTTTGGAGTAAAATATAAAAATATGGACAAAAAAATTTATCAAAAAGAAATAAAAAGATTAATAGAGATATTAAAACATTATCAACCAGAGAAGATGATTCTTTTTGGTTCAGCCGCGTCTGGCAAATTCCATCCAGAAAGTGATATTGATATTTGTTTAATAAAGAGATTCAAAAATTCGGTTTTAGATGAAAAACGAAAATTATTAGATTTACTTTGGAAATATGATTATGATTATTTAGTGGATCCGGATATTCGTCTTTACAAACCTTCTCATTTTAAGCGCGAACTCAAAAGGGATCATCCGTTTTTCAAGGAAATAATTAAAGGTAAAAAAGTCTATGAGCGATAAATCTTCTAAAGAAAATATTTTTGACGAACTGGCGGTTTTTGATACTAAAGAAAAAGCAAAAGAATCAATTGATCTTGCCCGAGAAGTTTTAAGTTTTATAGATAAGAAGATATAAAAATTAAAAAAATATTTAATGTTTTTATACCGTAAAAAAGAAAACCGCTCGGAAAGTAATTTTAGGAAGCATCCGTAGGAGACGTTCGCTCGCTTCCAGCGAGCTCGCTCACTCAGTTTTCGGCAAAATTCGAGCACTCAAAGTATTGAGTGCTCGACCAAGCAATTTTGCCTCAAAGTGCTCCTACGAATACTTCTAAAATCACTTTCCTCACTTAGAATTATATTATACCGTAACAATTTATGCAAAAGAAAACAGAAATTTTGATTGGAATTTTAGTAATTGGAATTATTTTAATTAGTGGATTTTGGATTTTGAATGAATATTTTAAGCCGGTACCAATTTCTGGGACTCCGTTCCTTCCAAAAATTCCAGTAGTAATCATCACCACAGACAAAACAGAGTATGAGCAGGGGGAGATAATGGAGACTGTAGTGAGAAATAATTTAGATAAATCAATTCAGTATAATAGCGGACCGAGTTTTGGTGGTTGCGCAAATGCGTTTTCTATAGGAGTAAAAGAAAATGGAGTTGAGCAGTTTTATGCTTCTGAATCGTTTGATTGTGTTCTTCCATCTTTAGAGTTAAAGCCAAAATCGGAACAGATTTTTGATTTGAAATTAGATAAGCATTTTAATGAATGGTTCGAGGTTCATGATATTAAATTTCCAGCAATTTGTAAATTGGAATTTAATTATTATTTTGCCGAAGAGAATTCAAAAGGAAAAGCAATCTATTCCAACGAATTCACGATTAAAGAGAGAGAAATCATTTTTTGAGATATTCGATTAAATAATTTTGAATTTTGATTTTTATATTTTGTTTGACAATGGGTTCAAAAGAAATATAATAAAATTAGAAATAATATTATGCAATTACTTTTAACTACAAAAATTTGGAAAGAGGGAAAACATTATGTCGCTTATTGTCCAGAATTAGATGTGGCTTCTCAGGGAAAAATAGAGGAGCAGGCAAGAAGTCGAATTAAAGAAGCGGTTGAGTTATTTTTAGAGGAAACTAAGAAAATTGGTACTCTGTCAGAAATTTTGAAAACCGCTAAAATTTCTCGCCAGAGATATTTTGGATTATTAAGAAAGAAAAAATGATCAAATATGAAACAAGCAACAAAAATAAAAGTTATAGGCATTGGCGGGTCTGGGAATAACGCTATTTCCGGAATGATGCGCTGTAAAATTCAAGGCATAGAATTGATTGCCCTGAATACTGATGCTCAAGATTTAAAGCACAGTTTAGCGCATCAAAAACTTCGCATTGGCAAAGATATAACAAAAGGATTGGGCGCCGGGATGAATCCGGAAATTGGTGGCAGGGCCGCGGAAGAGAGCAGAGAAGAAATTTCTGAACTTTTGAAAGGTTCAGAAATGGTTTTCATTACTTGCGGTTTGGGCGGCGGAACTGGTTCCGGGGCCTCGCCGGTTGTGGCAGAGATTGCCAAAAAACAAGGAGCCCTCACTATTGCGGTTGTTACAAAGCCATTTTCTTTTGAAGGCAGGCAGCGGAAGATATTGGCTGAAAAAGCGCTGGAGGAATTAAAAAACAGAGTAGATACCTTGCTTATTATTTCCAATGATAAAATTTTTTCTTTAATAGATAAAGATACTACTGTGCTTTCCGCTTTTTGGACTTGCGACGAGGTGTTAAGAGAGGCTGTGCAGGGAATTTCTGATTTAATTGTTTTGCCCGGTATTGTTAATATTGATTTCGCGGATGTAAAAACCATTATGAAAAGTTCCGGGTCTGCTCTGTTTGGTATTGGCAAAGCAAAGGGCGAGAAAAGGATAGAGGAAGCCGCAAACAGAGCAGTCAATTCCCCTTTGTTGGATTTTTCCATTAAAGACGCAAAAGGTATTTTATTCAATGTTAGTGGAGGAAAGGACCTTAGTTTAGATGAAATAAACACTATGGCTAATATAATTACCAAAACCGCTGATTCCCAGGCAAAAATAATATTC
>DAOWLG010000019.1 GCA_030643485.1 Candidatus Nealsoniibacteriota bacterium
AAAGATGGGTTTGGCTCGTCTACCGCAATCGTCAAAGTGTTCTAATTGGCGGTGTATATTGAACAAAATCCGAACCTTTTTCCGCGAAAATTCAGACGCTGATTTTTAATTTATTGGGGCAGGCGATTAAATTTTTTTTAATTTACCCCGTTAAATAATTTGCTTCGCAAATTAAAATCAAAAATTTTATTTAACGGGGTAAAAAAGGAATAAATTTTTTCTGGGTTTGGCAAAAATTTGCTGACGCAAATTTTTTCTTTTCAGAGCCGCTCCTAATTTAATTCGGCGAACCGGAAAATTTTTACACCTTCAAAATAAAACTATAAACCGATTTCCTTTTTTATAACAGATGCTAAAATATCGCTAAAAATTGGTTGTACAATAGACCATAATTTTGGAGCCAACTTTCTAAATTCAGTAAAAATCGTTATCTGTTTTTCGTCAGTAATCTCCCCACGATTTAATTGTTCTAATGCATTTTTTATTTGGGTTTTATCTCTTTTTTTCAATTCTCGGGAGTTCCAGACGGCATTTTTAATCTTTTCAATTTTTTTTGATGTCCAAGGATATGCTTTGCCACATTGGTTACAGTAACTTGGAACAGGAATAGAACCAAGAGGTTCAATAACTCCGGGGTGCGCTCCTGGAATTAAAGCCTCGCAATTACGGCATTGTTCAATAACTGAAGCACCACATTTTTCACAAAATTTAGAATTATCCGATGTCAATTCAATACGAGGCGTAATTTGGTGACCATTTTCACAAACTCTTTGGTGGTATCTTTCAGGTTGTTGATTTAATGGCATATTTTAAAAATTTTGTTCAGAATATCTTTTAAGTTCTTTTGCTGCTTGAAATTTATAAAAATCACTTTGTTTTTTCAAAAAATCAATTTCATCGTTGATAGAATCAATCTGATATTGGTTCAAATTCTTGTCTTTTGCCATATCTGTCCATTTTTTATGTGCGTCAGTTCTATGGTCCATCTCTTTATTGCTAAATTCTTTAAATTTTTCCATAACTTTAGGGGTAAAAATATTATTAAATATTGTTTGGGCTTCTTTTCCTTTGGCGATTGATTGATAACAAAGATTTAAATCCCAATCCCAAGCAAATATTTCTTCCCTTGTAAGCATATTAAATGTTTCGTTATTATAATCAATACATTCTATAAATAAATCTTTAGCGTTTCTCCATACGGGATAATATTTTACAACTAACTCGTCGGCGTATACTTTTACCGCTTCTGTGCCAACTAAAAAACAATCAAGATAAACCGACTTGTTTACATCGTCAACGCTCGCTGTGATTGTAAGGCGTTCCGGTATAGTGCCGGTAATATAAGTTTTAGAAACAAATCCTTCGGCATTTGTCAATTCATTAGTGCTTAGTATTTCTTGGGATTTTTTCAATAGTTTAAAATTAACCTTTTTATTGGGAATTAAATAGCCATTAATGTTTTTTACTTTTGCCTCTACGGTAAATTGAGATTTCCCATCTGCTTCTATAATAGAAGGAGTTAATTCAAGAGATATAGAACCTACTGCTTGCATTTCTTCTTGGACAATTTGTTCTTCCAATTTTTTTAATTCTGCCTCTATTTTTTTTAATTCTGCCTCATCTTTTTCTATCTCTTCTTGCCATCGCCGTTCTTCTGCTTCTTTTTTTGCTTTTTCATCGGCTAATTTTTGGGCTTCTTCTTGTCTTCGCAATTCTTCCTGCCGTCGCTGTTTTTCTGCTAATTTTTGAGATTCTAATTGTTGCTGTAATTCTTGTTGGGCTTTAACCTCCGCTTCTTCCTTTAATTGTTGACGCAATTTTTCTTGCTTTTTTATTTCTTCTTGTAGCTTTAATTCTTTTCGTTCCTCTGTCTCTATAGTTGAAGTTATATCTGAAGTTATATCCGTCTCAATTTTTTTAATCTCTTCCCTCGTATTTTTAACATTTTTAAATACTTCGGAAACATTAGCAATAAGAGGAGTTAATTTTCCTTGCTTATGCAAAACAACACCAGCCCCTACTGATGCTACCGAAACAGAAGCAATTAGAATTGCTATCAACAACGGAATTTGAATAAATCCTTTTTGGTCTTTCATTATAGATAGTATAGCATAAAAACCTTAAAATTTCAAGAGTTTTTCAGATATAAAACAAAACAAATCTCGTCTGCGCGCGAGATTTGTTTTGTTCTTTTTTCTAAATTTTTATTTTCAAGTAAAGCGAGACAGGACAAACAAACGAGCGAAGCGAAGTTTGTTTGTCCTGCGAGCGAACGCAGAAAATGTAGCCCAGACTTACTTTTTAATACCCCACCGCGAGCCTGGCGGGAAATATAGATCCTTTGCGCCGGGTTTGATGCCTTACCAAAAAGGTCTGGGCTTCATTTTCAAACATTTTTTTGTCCTAATATTTTTTTAATGTCCTCATTTGTAAATTCTTTTTTATAATCAATCAATTTTGGGTGTTTGATATTTCTCAATTCTTCATCATAAGTCGCCATTATTTTTCTAACTCTCTTTTTGTAAGCGTCCCAGTTTCGCGTTGAAGAAAATTGTTTAAAAATTTTTATAAATTCCTGCTGGTTTAGAGAATTTCCCTTTTCTTTATATTTTTTCTCCAATTCTCCTGCCAGTCCTGTTTCAAAACTGCCTATAAAAAATAAAATTTCCTCATACATTGTGTTTCTGGTTAAATCCTTTTTGGCTAAATTTAATAGCTTCCTATATTCTTTTGCTCTTTCGGCAAATAAAAATTGATACAGCATATCTGTATATGTCCCGTAATATTTAACTGATACATATTCTTTTATGCTATCTGTAAAATCTTTTCTATAACTTTTTGTTTCTTCTCTTGTTTCGCTAAAGTCCTTAGAAATCTGATTTACGAATTTCGGATTTTCTAAAGCCGCTCTCATAACTTGCTTAAAGCGTTCCTCTGTTCTGATAAAATATTTTCTTATCTTTTTGCCTATTTCATTGTTTTCAAGCATTGCCACTTCTTTTGCCATATCAATTGTTAAAATATATTCTATAGGTATAACTTTGCCTGTTTTTTTATCAACCAAAATTCCGTTTGCTCTTTTTCTAACCCCGTTGCCAAAATTGGCAACGGTTATAAAATAATCAAGATTTTCTACAAAATCATATTTTTCTATTCTGTCTTTTATCCAGTTAGCAAAAAATTTGCCTACTTTTAGCCATTTATGTAATTCTCTGGCATTTACAAATCGCTTTTTCTCATTATTTATTGTTTTTTGTACTACATTTATATTGATTATATCTTTAGTCATATTATTTTCTGATCTTAATTATTTAATATTTTTTGATTACCTTAATCTAATATAGATTACTTTTGCTTACAATACAAGAGGATATTTTTTAGTTTCTCGCAATTTTCCGGCTCGCCAAATTAAATTAGGAACGGCTCTGAAAAGAAAAAAATTGCGAAGCAATTTTTAGCCAAACCCAGAAAAAATTTATTCCTTTTTTAGAAAAAAAATTAAATCGCCTGCCCCAATAAATTAAAAGTCAGCGTCTGGATTTTCGCAAAAAAAGGTTCGGATTTTGTTCAATATACACCGCAAATGAAAAACCGACTTTGTCGGTTTTTCATTTGCGGAGGGGACAGGACTCGAACCTGCAAGGGCTTACGCCCGCTGGTACTCCAAACCAGTGCCTTGCCATTCGGCACACCCCTCCCTAATTCATCGTAAATCCTTTAATGACCTTAAAATCTTTCCCTTACCAATAGAAAATTCCTTTTGACTTTTTATTAACTCTTGATAAACCCTTGCTCTTCTGAGTTTCTTCATAATATCTTTTTTTACCTCTTTCATAATTTTAGAATTTTACAATCCTTGTTTTGTGCCTTTAACCCTGGATATTAGTTTTTCACGCAACTGTTCGGCTTTTTCTTTTTCAATTCCCGGCAATTTTCCCTCTGCAAAAGATCCCCACTTTCCCTGCATCCCGCCAAATCCGGCGGTCTGAATCCGCAATTCACTTAAGCCCAAAATTCTGGCAATTACTCCGCGATGAATGTCAATATTCTGAATTCTCTCGTAAGGAATGGAAACATATCTTTTCCAGATTACTCCCTGTTCCATTTTATAGGTATCATCTGTAATTTCATAAGCCCAAAAGTGATATGTCAGTTTTGCCCAGATATAGCAAAAAATAAGATAAAGAACAAAAAAAATTACAGGAAAGAAAATAGACCAAGCAAGAGAAAATCCTCCTCTTAATATAAAAGGAAAAATTCCCCACATAAAAAAGAATAATATGAGTAGTCCTCCGAAAATAAACTGAAAGAAGAATATCCAAACTACTTTAGGATGTAATTTTTCCATAATAATTTAATTGATAATCAATAATAATTTATAACTAAGAATTCGACCTTTAATTGAAATAAAAGATTGCTTCGGCTTCGCCTCGCAATGACAATAAATAGGACATTTACACCTTCATTCCGCGGAGCGCTTTAATTCGCTCCTCCATTGGCGGATGCGTCATAAATAATTTAGTGAACCAACTTTTTCGCTCTTTTCCCCTAAAAGGGTTTGAAATATAGAGATGCGCAGTAGAACTATTGGCTGTTCTTATTGGATTTGGGTCTTGCGAAATTTTTTCCAAAGCCCGTGCTAATCCTTCCGGGTAGCGAGTAAGTAAAGCGCCGCTGGCATCAGCCAAAAATTCCCTTTTGCGGGAAATAGACATTCGTATCAGAGAAGCGGCAATTGGAGCCAAAATTGCGGCCGCAATTCCTAAAATAAGTAAAATCATCCCGCTGGAATCCCGAGAATCGCGGCGCATTCCACCAAAAAAACTAATTCGCAAAAACAGATGGGACAGCATTGCCACTACCCCGACTAAAACTACAACCACGGTCTGTAAAAGCATATCCTTGTTTCCAATATGGGAAAGTTCGTGCGCAATTACGCCTTCTAATTCAGCCCGCTCTAATTTTTCCAAAAGTCCTTTTGTTACCGCAACTACCGCGTGTTGTGCGTCCCTGCCTGTGGCAAAAGCATTTGGCTGCGCCTCGTTTATTACAAAAATCTTTGGCAAAGGAAGACCAGCGGTAATACAAAGATTTTCAACAATGCGATAAAGTTCAGGATTATCTTTTTTTTCAATGGCCTGGGCGCGAGACATCCGAAGCACAATTTTGTCAGAATACCAATAACTGCCAAAAGACATTATCACACTCAAAAGAATAGCAATTATTAAAATAACACTGCTTTCTAATAAATAACTAAAAAGCCAGCCCAAAGCGATAATGAATATCAAAAATCCGGTCATTAAAAACCAAGTCTTCCGAGTATTTGATTCGGCATGAGTGTAAAGTGTAGCCATAAAATGTCAAAATCCAAATTTCAAAATTGAACTTTTACTGGTTCGCGCGCCGCTGGTTCTTCAACTTCAAAAAAATCCATCTTTTTGAATCCTAATGGCTTGGCAATCAAGTTAACTGGAAAACTTTCGGTCTTGATTGTTAAATCCCGAACATTAGTGTTGTAAAACCTTCTGGCTGCCTGGATTTTGTCCTCTGTGTCACGGAGTTCTCTTTGAAGTTCAACAAAATTCTGGGACGCTTTTAAGTCTGGATAATTTTCTGCTACGGCAAAAAGAGATTTTAAGGTGCCAGAAAGCATATTCTCTGCCTGTCCCTTTTCTTTTATGCCTGTAGCTCCCATTGCTTGAGTTCTGGCTTGAGTTACCTTTTCAAAAAGTTCCCGTTCGTGCGTGGCATAACCTTTGACTGTTTCCACTAAATTTGGAATTAAATTATATCTCCGTTTCAATTGGACATCAATATCTGACCACGCCTCTTTCGCCCGATTTTTAAGCGTAATTAAACGGTTGTAAGTAAAAACTACCCATAAAACCACTACTGCAAGAATTATTAGAATAATGTGAAATGTTTCCATAAATTTGTTATTTATCAATTATTATTGATTACTGTTTCGACCTTTAACGAGTCAAAAAATTAAGAATATGTTTTGGCTCTTTTCTATAATCTTCGTTAACTGGATAAATTATAGGGGTTTCTTTTTTAAGATTTCCTCCATCTATGAATAAAACAATCTTTCTTTTATTTAAGCTCCAAATAGCGACAATATGATGCGGTTTTTCATTAGAAAGCGCGGACACATCTATTTCTACATCAGTTCTTCCTTTGCCGATTAAAACGTGAAAAAATTTCAATTTATTATCATTATCTTTAATAAGAAAAATACTTCCTTTTGTATCTACCGAGACATTGAATAAAAGATTTTTTTTATTGTCATTCCATATCAATTTATCTTCATCTGTCCAAAATTCTATAGTGCCTTCCTTAATGTCAATTTTTTTGCGTTTAATTGAATCAAACATAATTTTGAAATAATTACAAATTAAATTCTCCGACCTTTTTATTTTCGTAGACTTTCCCAATAAAATTTTTTTCTGGCAAGGCATAGTTAAAATTGTTGATAGTGACCCTATCTACTTTGACATTTACAATATTATTATTAATACTACGGATATAACCCAACCCAATCACAAAACCAATAATCGTTGCCACGCTGGCTAAAAATTCAATTGTTTCCTTCCATGGTTGGGCAAACATATCAATTTTATTTTCATTTATCTCCTATTTTCAATTATACTATAACATCGTCATCTTTGTCAAAAAAAATCGCCTACTCGGTTATAGAATACCTTTCGTGATAACAGATTTCTTCCGATCGGAAGAAATCTATTACAATCAAAAAACTCGGCAAAGCCGAGTTTTTTATAAAATAATAAATGATATTAGAAAATAATTTTAGGAGTATCCGTAAAATTACTTTTCTCGTGAATCAAAACCCGCCGGGCATTCCCATTCCGCCCATTCCTCCAGGTGGCATTGGGCAAGGTTCCTCTTTCTTTTCCTCTGGTTTTTCAGCGACCACGCATTCCGTAGTTAAAAACATTGATGCCGCGGAAGCCGAATTTTGCAACGCGGAACGAACTACTTTTTTAGGGTCAACTATGCCGGCTGCCATTAAGTCCTCATATTTCATATCTTGAGCGTTAAAACCAAAACCCCCTTCTTTCTTTTTGACTTCTTCAGACACCACGGCGCCGTCCAAACCGGCATTTTGAGCGATTATCCTAATTGGTTCTTCCAAAACTCTCCGCAGGATATTCAAACCGGTTTTCTCGTCTCCTTGCAGTTCCAAGCCCTCTAACGCCTTAATACATCTGACCAAAGCCACTCCTCCGCCGGGCACAATGCCTTCTTCTACCGCAGCACGAGTTGCGGCCAAAGCGTCCTCTGTCTTATGCTGTCTTGCTTTTTGTTCAACTTCAGTGGCGGCTCCAACTTTTATCACTGCCACGCCGCCGGCTAATTTTGCCAATCGTTCCTGTAATTTTTCCTTGTCAAAATCGGACTCAGTGGTTTTTAATTCTTGTTTAATCTGGCTAACCCTTGCGTCTATATCTTCTTTCTTGCCTTTTCCTTCAACAATTGTGGTATTTTCTTTAGTGGAAACCACTTTTCTTGCCTGGCCCAACATATCAATCTCTATTTTATCCAATTTCAAACCAATTTCTTCAGAAATAACCCTGCCGCCAGTAACAATGGCAATATCCTCCAACATTTCTTTTCTTTTATCTCCAAATCCAGGCGCCTTGATTGCCAAAGTGTTAAACGCTCCTCTTAATTTATTAACTACTAATGTAGCTAACGCTTCCCCGTCAACCTCATCCGCAATAATTACCAAATCCTTTTTGCCTGCTTGCGCGAGTTTTTCTAAAACCGGCAAAATTTCCTGAATTGAAGAAATCTTTTTATCAGTAATTAAAATATACGGCTCTTCGTAAATAGCTTCCATCCTCTCGGAATTGGTTATCATATATGGAGAAATATAACCCTGTTCAAATTGAAGCCCTTTTACTATTTCTTTTGACAAACCAAAGGTCTTTGACTCTTCTACGGTTATCACCCCGTCCTTGCCAATTTCTTTCATAGCCGCGGCGATTAAATCGCCGATTTTCTTATTCTCCGCGGAAATAGTCGCTACTTGAGATATCTCTTCCTGGGTAGTTATATCTTTTTTAAGTTCTTCAAGGTATTGAATAACTTTTTCCACTCCTTTCTCAATTCCCAAACGCAAAGCCAAAGGATTAGCTCCGGCAGCCACATTTTTAAGTCCCTCGGAAATTATTGATTGAGTTAAAATTACCGCGGTAGTGGTGCCGTCACCGGCAACATCATTTGTTTTTTCTGCAACTTCTTTTACGATTTCAGCGCCTAAATTTTCTATCTTATCTTCCAGCTCAATTTCTTTGGCAATAGACACTCCATCATTGGTAATAGTAGGAGCGCCAAAACCCTTATCCAAAACAACATTTCTACCTTTAGGGCCTAATGTAACTTTAACCGCATTGGCTAATTTATCCGCGCCGTCTTTTATTTTTTTGCGAGCTTCCTCGCTATAATAAATTTGCTTTGCCATATTACTCTAAAATCGCCAGGATATCCTCTTCCTTGGCTATTAAATATTCTTTATCGTCAATCTTTATTTCATTTGGACCATATTTTGTAAATAAAACCGTGTCTCCTGGTTTTATTTCCAATGGGATAACCTGTCCGGAATCATTTTTTTTACCCGGACCGCACGCAATTATTTTTCCCTGCTCCGGCTTTTCTTGTTCCGCTGTCTCTGGAAGCAAAATCCCACTCTTGGTTTTTTCTTCCTTTGGCATTGGCTCAATAAGAATATGGTCTGATAATGGTTTAATAGTCATAATTAAAAGTTTTATTGCTACTTCTTTATCTTACAAAAAATAAAACTATTGTCAAGTAATCCAATCCATGCTATCTTTATCTAATGTTTTCAGAAACAAAAAAATCTTTTTGGTTAGTAATAATCTTTGCGTTTTTAGTAGCATTTTTGGGTATTGGAATTTTGAGTTGGCAATATCATAAAATAGCGGAAAAATCAGAACAAGAAATTCATTCCATTAAAGAAACAATTGAACAAAATTTGGCTAAAGATGTGTTAGATAAATTTATGGAATCCCGGCTCGGAAAAAGAAAAAAGCAAGCCCTTACTTACTTTACTGAAAATACAATGGAACAACATCTAAAAAATGAATTTATTTTAATAGATAATTTTGTAAGTTTTGAAATTTTGAAAACAGAAAAATTAGAAAATACAAATTTTAGATTTATAGTTAAGATTCAGGAAGAAAACGAAAACAATGAAATAATTGAAGTGATTACTCTAATTAAAATTTTGAATAGATATTATGTGGACTCTGTTCAAATAGCCGGCTAAAATTCAATTTTAATTTTTATATTTTTCTGAACTATTATCCCATCTTTTATCTTTCTGAATTCAATTTTATCTATATTGCTTACTTCTTTTAAGTCCTGCAAAAACAAAGAAAAATTTTCTAAAATAATTTTGTCTGCGTCAATTGTAAATTTTTGAATTTCTTTTTTCAGAGAATAGCCATTCTCTGATTTTTCTTTTCTTATTGCTATGACTAAATCAATCAATGTTTGGGCTTTTGATTCTATTTTTTTATTTTTTAATGTCCTATCATATTCCGGCCAAGAATTTATATGAATGCTTTTTATTTTTTCTATTTTTCTAAAAT
>DAOWLG010000059.1 GCA_030643485.1 Candidatus Nealsoniibacteriota bacterium
AAATCAACCTCCAACCACCCTGTTAGGTATTGGAAAAAAAAGCTTGAACCCTGTTCTGGAAAAAATTCTGGCAAATTCACAAGTTTATTTCTGGAAAAAAGAGTAACTCCTCTAAGGGTATTTCTAACTGGCTTATTAAATAAGATTATTTTACCTTTTATTTCTTTACTAAATGGGAATTTTTTGTCTAATTTAACTCTTGTTGCTGTTTCTGGGAATGGCCATGAAAAATCTTCTCCTCTATCCGGTTCTTCATATCTCAGTTCATTAGTTATTTCTTCAAACTTGTATCCTATCTTTCTTATATGGACTTTAAATTCTTTGTCAAATATAAAATAATTTGAAATACTTTTTTTTAATGAATCAACATCAAAATCTGTTTTTCGATATATTTCAGTAAGTGTAATTTTTGTTCCGTTTTTATCAGTCACATTAGGCGTTATCTTAAAATCTGGTTCATATACTTTTTTAGAGTCCTGTATTTTAGACCAATCCATTTCAAAGATTATTTTTGTTTTATCTTTTATAGTTTCAATAACAGCTTTTTTAGCAATACCAAAAAATGACAATTTTCCAAGTCCTTTTTTCCCGATAGGTAATCTACCGCAAGGCAATTCTTTGTGTTTATCTTCATCTCTTCTTTTTCTGCCAATAAGTAAATATTTTTTATCGATATCATTAAAATTCATGCCTATTCCATTGTCCGTAATTATAATCGTCTTGTTTTCACCAATTCCTGCTAATTCTATCCATACTTTTTTTGCACAAGCGTCATATCCATTTGCAATTAATTCAGAAATTATTGGCGGTAGAGTTGAATATAATTTTGCACCAAGGTCATCTATAACCAATGGATCAAAAGTCATTTTTAATTTTTTTTCAGACATAATTTATTTACTGTTGATTATTTGTTCGCCGATAATTTCGGCAAATGCCGGCGGCACCGCATTGCCTATCATCTTTGCTATTGAGGCAACGCTAGTGCCAATAAATTCATAGCTTTTTGGGAAGGTTTGCAGGGTCGCGCCTTCCCGCAACGAAATCGCCCTGTTTTCCTCCGGGTGGGCGAAGCGTCCGTTGCTAATGCTAAAAAATTTCGTGGTGATCGTCGGAGAAGGCTTGTCCCACCACATGCGCCCGTAAGTATCGTAAAATTTTTTCTCGCCCGAAGCGTAGCAAACCAATTGGTGGGTTTTTTTGCTTTGCCAATTTGACCTGTCGCCTCCGTTTTTATCGGTCATTTGCAAACGCTCCAAGTTTTTTTTACTCAAACTCGCGACGGTATGCAAAAATCCCGTTTTATCTTTCGTTCCAGCTTTTATTTTTGAAAATCCGTTTTTTGCTCCCAAAACTTTTCTTACGGTGTTTTTTTTGCCGTTTGGTTTCGGCAATGAAATTGCCGAAACTCGCGAAGCCAACAATGTAAAACGCCTTCTTCTTTGTGGCACGCCATATAAAGACATATCCGTTATACCGTGTGCGATATTATACCCAAAAAATTCAAGAGTTGTTATAAATTTACCCATTGGACTTTCGCGTTTTGATGATATGCCAGGCACATTTTCCACCACGACAAAACCCGGTTTGAAATATTCAACGAATCTCTGAAAATCCAAAATTAAATTTTTCGTTTTTTTCGATTTTTCTTTACTTGTTCTGATAATGCTCCAAAACTGGCACGGGGCACAACCAGCGAAAATCATATAATCGTCTCTTCTTTTAATTTTTAGATCGCGTTCAAGATTGGCAGGCGAATATTTGGTGATATCTTTTTCAAGAAAAATCGCTCCCTTGTTGTTCTTCTCAAAAGTGACTTTGCATGTCCTGTCGTTATCTATTCCAGCAAGAACGGCAATGCCGGCGGCTTTCAAGCCGTGGGTAAGCCCTCCTGCTCCAGAGAAAAAATCTATTGCTTTAAATTCATTTTTTATGTTCATAACGCAATGAAATAAATTTCTTTTATTTTATCTTTTTGACATCAAATTTAAAGTCCTTCTTATTTAGATTGTGTTCCCAAACTCTGATAATTTTCCAACCGATTTTTCTATAATGGCGATTAACTTCTTTGTCTCTCTGTTTGTTTCTTTCTATTTTTTCGGTCCAAAATTTTCTCCTTATCGCCGGCAAACGGCAATGCCGTTTGCAACCGTGCCAAAAACAAGAATCAACAAAAATAACCGTCTTATGTTTTTTCAAAACCAAATCCGGCTTGCCAAAATACTTTGTCGGATTTTTCCTGTATCTAAATCCAGCTTTCCAAATCGCTTTTCTAAAATCAACCTCAATCTTGCTATCCTTACTTCTAACTTTGGACATTATTTCGCTTCTTTTCTTTTTGGAAAAAATATCTGTCATATTTTAATTATCAAAAAGTTCAACTGGATTTATTTTGAATTGAAGCATTTTTGAAGTATCCCTTCCCGCGTCCCCGCCTTTTCTCTGCATAAGTATTTTGCCAATTCTCAAACTTCCTCGTTCTGTTATTCTGACATCGCCGTTTCCAAAAATATTCATTGCTTCATTGATTGATTTCAAAACCCATTTGCTTTCGTGATTGACTTTTAAAATAACTAAAACCCAATCAGCGGAAAATTCACCTCTGCCTTTTAATAAATCGGAAACGATTAAAATTTTATTATTTTCAAAAAATTTAACAATTTTATCCTGATTACTTTTGTCCATTTCAGACAAAAACATTCTTCGTTTATCTTTCAATTTCTTTTTTGTCGGCTTTATTTCACCAGTAAAAAGTTTTAAGATTTTAGTTATATCTTTGGGAATATTCCAAAGCTTAACATATTTATCAATCCATCTTTTATCTATCTGATTAAATCCTTGCGGATTGCTGACAAGTTTTACCTGCAAATTTTGCAAATCTTCTTGAGATTTTAGTTTAATGACAATTCTTACTCTAACTTGTATGTCGGCTTTATATTGTCCGCGAACCTTTGACGCTTTTACATATTCAATATCGCTAATCTTATAGCCCATTGCTTTAAGCCATTTTTGAGCGATTGCGTCTTTTGCCCAATTATTAAATCGGATAACAACATCTTTTTCGTTTCTAAATCCGCCTTTGGCGGTTTTAGAACCTAATTTTATCAAATCTTTTTTTCTCATGCTTGTTTGT